>JAYVSV010000181.1:0-8656 GCA_043775015.1 Verrucomicrobiota bacterium | reverse complement strand
TTGGTTCCGCCCGAAGACCGGCTGGCCATCGGAGGCATCATGATCTGAAATTCCGGGCCGCGATCCCCCTCCAATCATCGCTCCACTTCGGAATTCGGGTTTAATTGAACCCGAATTCCGAAATCAGATTTGGAAACAGGCGGTGTAGCGGCGGGCGTCCGCGCCTGCTCCCGCACATGCGGGACCGTGGCGTCCCGCCCGGCGGATCAGCGCGCGAACGATCCAGACGCCGGAAAATTTCCAAACCGCTCAAACTCCCGGACGTTCTTTCCGGGCGGCGAGACGCCCGCCGCTACACCGCCTGTTTCCAAATCTGATTTCGAAATTCGGGTTTATTTCAAAGCAAAGACGCAGGGAGGCAGAGGCACTTCGAAAACTGGAGGAAATCTTCTTCAGGCTCAGCAGTGAAGCTCCATTCCTGGCCGCGCCATTTGAACGAAACGCGGCGGGCGTGCAACGCTTGGTTGGGCAGAATCAATTTTCTTTTTTGATCAGAGCTGAGGCGGTTTTGCACGAGCGCAAGGTAAGCATCCTCGTCGTGCCCGTAGAGTTTATCCCCCACAATCGGATGACCGATATACGAGAGATGAATGCGAATCTGATGTTTTCTGCCGGTGCGCGGCTGGACGCGCAACAAACTAAACGGCTGGTGATCGCGGGCAAAATAATGGAGCAATTCATACTCCGTTTGCGCCGCAGCACCGTCCGCTCGTACGCAATCTTTGATCGCCACCATGCTTTGCAAATCTTTGCCGAGCGGGAAGTCGAGCCGCATGGAAGCTTCCCGCAAATGTCCGTGCACGATGGCTAAATACTCTTTTTGCACGGCGCGCGCTTCCCAAAGTTTGCCCAACTCACCGGCGACTTCGGAGTTTTTGGCGACGAGCACAACACCGCTCGTTTCGCGATCCAATCGATTGACCAAATGCGCGCTGATCCCGGCTCCGAGGTGCAATCGAACGCGGCTGATCAAGCTGGAGTATTCGTCGCCTTTGGTGGGGTGGCAGACCAGTCCGGCCGGTTTATTGATCACGAGTAAATCCGGATCTTCGTGGATGATTTTGAATAACATTGAACACTCCATCCCGCAACTGCGGGACTCAACATAGAACTAAAAAACGGAGGTGAATGGCAAAGAATTATTTTAAGAAAATCGAACACCGATTCCGGACGTGGCTAACCTTAATAATTGGAACTCAGAAACTCAGTCCCGCGTCTGCGGGATGAGTTCATGAGTGCCAAATTTCACACTCAACACCCAACATCGAACCCTAGACTTTGGTCCCAAGGGTTGGTCCCGCGTCTGCGGGAGCGGGTTCGTCGTCCCGCTCTGCGGGAGTCCCGCAGGACGGGGCGGGAGCTGGTTCTTCTTCTTTCGCGTCTCCCGCATGTGCGGGACGCGGTGCTTCAAGTTTCATGGCGCCAACAAACAGACCGGTGAATAAACCGCCGCTGAACAGGGTGTTGCGGAAAAATTCCCAGGTGTGCGGCCAACCCGGCGTCCCGACGGTCAATGCTTGAATTAAGCCTGACAAATTTTTTGGATATTCTGGCAATTGCAGCCAGGCCGCAAAATTGGTGACGAGATAAAATAAAATTGCGCCCAGGACGCCGCCGCCCAACAGTTTTAGCCACGACTCGTTGGCCTTGAATTTCGTTCCGAGCCAGATGATGGCGGCAAAGGCGGCGTAGTTGCCCAGCATTGAAATGTGCAAAGCCTGGACGTGAAAAAAAACGAGGTTGATCAGCACATCGGTCGTGAACAATGCCGCCAGAGGAATCCACCACGCCAGCCGTTTGGGTAGATAGAGTCCGGCGCAAAACGCGAGAGCGTAAGCCGCGCTGAAGTTTTCCGGCATCGACCCCGGCCAGCGGCTCAGCGCAAAAACCGCCAGCAGAATCATGGGCAAAATAATCTTTGCTTTCACAACGAAAATCATACCCAGCCAGAGGCCGATGACAAGCTTCGCAAAACCCCAAACTCCAAAGTGGTTGTGATCAAAGCTGTTTAAAATAATTGCAAATTTTCAATTGCAAATTATCAATTTTCAATTGGACAGCCCTCCTCCACTGCCAAAACATTGGACAATTCAACCTTCATTCGTCCTAAACCGGACAAAAAACGTGGTTCACCATCCCCTCCCACATTGACCCAGTAATAATTCCAAATTTCGATAAAGCCAATTTTTCTCAATGTTTCCGCAGTTTTTTGCCCGCCGTTCGCACCCGTGAGAAAGTCGGCCTGCCAGTTGCTATGGCGTTAATCCTGAGTGAATATGACGCAAACTAATTCAAGATCGAGATTCCCGTTTTTCGGCAATAAGTCCACGAGGCGGGATCAAATCGTGGCGATCGATTTAGGATCGCGAACCACCAAAGCGGTTCATCTCCAACGCAATGGCGAAGGATTTAATTTGTTGCGATATGTGATTCAGGACGCCCCCATTTACGACAAAGCACCCACCCCCGAACACCTCGGCGAACATTTAAGAGCCATCACACACGCGCTGGACGCCAAAACAAAACGGGTCACGCTGGTGATCGGGATGGCCGATTCCATTTTGCGCAACGTGGAACTGCCGCCGTTGCCGGTTTCTGAGATGCGGCAGATGCTGAAGTTCAATACCAAGACGCATTTGCAACAGGATCTGCCGAACCACGCGTTTGATTGCTTTATTTTAGCTCCCACCTTTGCTCCAGCGAAACCGGGCGCAGCTAAAGTGGCTCAAAAATATAAAGTCTGGGTCGGCGGGGCAAAAAATCAATTCGTCAATGATTTGCAAAAAGCGACCCGCTCCGCCGGGTTGATTCCCGACCAGATCACATTGAGTGCGCTGGGGCCGGTGAACGCTTTTGAATACGCCCGCCCTGAGGTTTTCACAAAGGAGATCGTTGCGCTGGTCGATATTGGCTTCAAAAATTCGACGATCAATATTCTCTCGCAGGGTGAACTGGTTTTGAGCCGCGTCGTGGCGATGGGCGGCGACAAGATTACGGCGGGGCTTTCTGAAGCGCTGGGGATCAGTTACGTCGAGGCAGAGGGAATCAAAATCGGAATGCCCAGCGAAGTGGAATCTTCACTGCAACCCTTGCTTTCACCTTTGGGTCGCGAATTGCGGGCTTCGATTGATTTTTTCGAGCATCAACATGAGAAAATGGTGACGCACGTTTACCTTTCCGGCGGTGGAGCGCGTTCCGAATTTCTCATTCACACATTGCAGTCTGATTTGATGCTCCCCTGCTCCAACTGGAATCCAACCACCACTTTAACCATCGCTCTCCCGGCCCAACAACACAGCGAAGTCAAGCAAGTCGCCTCCCAACTCACGGTCGCCCTGGGCGCAGCCGTAAGCTCATTTTAATTTATGCCCATCTCCATCAATTTACTTGCCGAAGCCCAAGCCGCTGAAGAACAGCGCCGCCGCGACCCCGTCAAGCGCACCATCTGGGTCGCCGGTTTCGCCGTCTCCCTCATTCTGCTCTGGTCCTTGTCCCTGCAATTTAGAATCATCAACTCCAACTCCGATCTCAAGAAACAGCAAGACCAATGGAGTGCAGAAGAAAAAAAAGCCGGGGCAACCACCGAATACCTCAAACGCACCGCCGCCATCGAACAAAAACTGGCAGCCCTCCAACGTCTTTCCACCAACCGTTTCTACTACGGCTCCACTTTAAACGCTCTCCAACAAACCGTCGTGGATAACATACAAGCCGTTCGCGTGAAGACGGAACAGAGTTACGCCAACGTCGAGGCTGTCCCCGCAAAAGTTGCCGCAGGCAAAACTGTTCCAGGCAAACCGGCTGCATCCGTCGAAAAGGTTACTCTTATCGTCGAAGCCAAAGATTTGAATCCGTCGGATCTGAACTACAACAAATACAAAGAAGCCTTGACCAAATTCCCCTATTTCCAAACCAACTTGTTGAAGGCCGATGCGCTTCGTCTGACCGCGTTATCCAAGCCCACTGCCGACCCTGGCGATTCCTCCCGTTCCTACGTCATGTTTACCTTGGAAATGCAATATCCGGAGATCTCCCGCAATGAGTAAAATCCCTAAAGCAAAGAAAAGCCAGATGGTCCTAGTGAGCATGGCCGCAGGGGTGGTCATCGCGGGCCTCTGGTTCACGCTCATCCAAAGCCAACAGGCAAGCCTGGTCGATGTAGAAAAGAAGACAAACGACGTGCGCGCCAAAATCACCAAGGCCGAAGGAATGTTGAAAAAGGCGGATCAAATCCAAGCTGATTTACATGAAAAAGCCGCCACTTTGGAAAAAATTGAAGACAGCATGGCCTCTGGCGACATCTACCTCTGGATGATCAACACGATGAATGATTTCAATAAAACACGCCGCGTCACCGTGGCTGATTTTCAGCGGGAAACCTTGGGCGAAGTGGGTGTTATTCCGAAGTTTCCTTACAAAGCAGCCACTTTTCCAATTAAAGGAACCGGCTATTTCCATGACATTGGCCGCTTTCTCGCAGACTTGGAAAACACCTTTCCTTATCTCCGCGTGCAAAATCTGGAGTTAACGCCCGGAACAAAAACCCCGACCACGCCCGACGCGGAGAAACTTAACTTCCGTTTCGAAGTGGTGGCGCTGGTCAAGCCGTCGGAACAAAAATAATCACGCAATGAACCACTGGAATAAAAAAATCGGTCGTTTCTTAGCCTCCCAACTCGTGTTGCTGGCGACCCTGGTGCTTTCGTCCTCCGCCGCCGGTGGAGTGACGAATACCGCTTCCGTCGAGGCCGTAGTCAAGAAATCCATTTTCGAGGACAACCTGAAGAATGGCCGCGACCCGATGTTCCCGAAATCGTCGCGCCGCGCCATAACCTCCCTGCCAACAGGTCCAATCATTTCGCCTTTGGGTCAACTGACACTCAAAGGCATTTCAGGCCCGGTTAATCGCCGTTTTGCTTTGATCAACAACCAACCCATTGCCGCCGGCGAAACCGCTGTGGTCAAAATTTCTTCAGGCCAGGTGACGGTCCGCTGCTGGCAAATTTCCGATAAAACTGCCGTCATCTCCATCGAAGGGGAGGCAGAGAAGAAGGAATTAAGTTTACGCGACGGCCTGTGAAATAAACCGATAGAACAAATCAACTCAAACAAATATGAAAATGCAAAATAGACTGCTCCTCACAGTTCTGCTCGCGGCCAGCACGACGCTCGGCTTCGCCCAGACGAACACGCCCGTCGTCCCGCCTGTGCGGGACCAGACGAACACGCCCGTCGCTGCTCCTGTGGTGGCGGCGGCGGATACTCCAACTCCGAGCGGGACCATCGCCCCACCGGTCGCTCTCAACCGGCAAGGTGACGAAATTGTGCCCCTCATCAACATCGACGACGCCTTACTACCCGACGCCATCAAAACTTTGGCACGCCAGGCGGGCATCAATTTCCAGTTCGATCCCAGGGTCTTGAACCCCATCCCCGACGCCACCGGCAAAATCGCCCCACAGCCGTCCGTCACCTTCCGTTGGGAAAATGTCACCGCCATGGAAGCCCTTCTCGCGGTTCTGGACAACAACAACCTTCAACTGGTTAAAGATCCGAAAACAAAAATCGCCCGCGTCACCATCAAGGACACCGCCGCGCTGGAGCCGCTTTCGACCCGCGTTTTCCAGCTCCAATACAGCAGTCCATCGAATCTGGTTGCCATTTTGGTTCCGACCATCTCAGCGCGCGGCCGGGTCATTCCCGATAACCGCACCAGTTCTCTCGTGGTTTCGGCGACCGATCGCGAAATGGAATCGGTTGAAGCTTTGATCCTGAAACTGGACTCGCAAACGAGGCAGATCTTGATCGAGGCTCGCTTTCTGGAAATCAACAAAAACCCGCGCACGAGCAAGGGGGTTGATTGGACGCAAACGTTACAAAATAACAATATCAGCTTCGGCAACGGCATCGCTCACGGAACTTCCACTACCACCACTCCTGGCAGCACGGAAACCACGATAGATACTCTCATCGGAGGAGCTATTCCGGGGATCACGGCTAATACTGCCCAGGGTCTTTCGCCGGAAACTTTTTTCCTCAATTCCGAAGGGGTCAGAGTCGCTCTTTCCTTCCTCAACTCGGATAGCGATTCCGAAACACTCGCGACTCCCCGCGCGGTTACCTTGGAAAACGTGAAAGCCGAACTTTCCGTGGTGCGCAATATTCCTGTCTTTGAAGAGCAACAAGGGGCCAACACCGGTGGCTCTCAGCAAGCCAACACGGTCAAGCCCAACTACGTGCTGGCTGGGCCCAACGGAACTACTTTGAACGAGGTCGGCGTCAAACTCTTTGTCACGCCACGTGTTTACGGTGGGTCGAACGTGTTCCTCGATTTGAAACCGGAAATCTCCGAAAAGGAGCCAAAGCCAGAGGTGACCATCCTGGGCGGCAAGGCTAGTGCCGCTCCGATTTTCGCTCGACGCATGTTGACCACTCAGGCGATGGTGCCAAGCGGCCTCACCCTCGTGTTGGGCGGTTTGCGTCTGGATAATACGGCAAAATCTCACACGAAGGTCCCATTTCTCGGAGATTTGCCAGGAGTCGGCCTCCTCTTCCGCCACGATGATAAATCACGGGACAAGAAAGATCTCGTCATCTTCGTCACCCCTACCATCATCCAAGCTGAAGACTATCAACACTCTTCGGATGGCCATGAGTTCTTAAAATCCAAGTTTGTAGAAACTCCGGATAAAGAATGGTCCGACTGGGACGGTGGGAAGCCGAAGGATTGGACCAAGCCCAAGAAAAACACCCCGGTGGATGACGCAAAATATAGTCCACCCGCCACCAATTAATGAAACTCGCCCAGCGCGGGTTGCACGAATAATTTAGGGTGAGTTGGTTAGTGGTTGGGTAGCCGGAGATGGAAACATCTCCGGCTATTTGTATTGGCACACGGCCACAAATTAACGCAGGGCTACAGTCCGCTTGATTTTAAACTTCTCCACCCGTTTCCGCAGGGTCGCCCGTGTAATCCCCAAAAGTTTCGCCGCTTGAATCTGGTTCCCCTTCGTCTCGGTCAACGCTTGAATCACCAACTCCCGCTCCACCGCCGGCAGCACTTTCAAATCCGTTTGCTGCCGCGCCCACTGGAAGAGCTTTTGACTCAACCCAATGAGGTCGGCCCCGCCTGCCGAATCGGAAAAATTTTGCGCGCCGCCCCGGCCTTGAACCTTGAACCTTGAACTTTGCTCCCCGCTAATTTCCGGCGGCAAATCCGACGGCAAAATGACATTCCCCTTCGCCACCACCGTCGCGCGTTCCATTGCATTCTCCAGCTCCCGCACGTTGCCCGGCCAATCGTAAAGCTCCAGCACTTTCAATGTCTGCGTGGCAATGGTTTTTCCATCCCGCATGTGCGGGACCGCGAGCCTTCTGATGAAACAATTCGCCAGCAACGAAATATCATCCCGCCGCTCCCGCAACGGCGGAAGGTGAACCCGCACCACGTTCAACCGATAAAATAAATCCTCGCGAAACTCCCGGGCGGCCACGGCTTCTTCCAGCGGTTTGTTCGTCGCGGCGATCACGCGCACATCCACTTTGATCGGATGATTCCCGCCGACCCGTTCAAAGCTGCCGGATTGCAAAACGCGCAGCATTTTTGTTTGCGTGGCCAGAGACATGTCGCCGATTTCATCGAGAAAAATGGTTCCGCGATCGCATTGTTCAAATTTGCCAATCCGTTGGGCCGCCGCACCGGTAAATGCGCCCCGCTCGTGGCCGAACAGTTCGCTTTCGAGCAGACTTTCAGGAATGGCCGCGCAGTTGATGGCGAGAAACGGTTGCTCGCTCCGTTTGCTGTGATGATAAATGGCGCGCGCGACTAATTCCTTTCCCGTGCCACTCTCCCCCGTGATCAACGCCGTCGCGTCGCTCGCGGCCAATTGCCCGATGAGCTTGTAAACATTCTGCATCGGCTCGCTGCGCCCGATGATTCCGAGATCATGATCTTCGGAATCCAGCAACGGCTGATACGAGACAACTTGTTTCATATCGCGAGCGGCTTTGAGTGCTCCCGCCACAATTTGTTTGAGCTTGGGAACATCAAACGGCTTCAACAAATAATCATAAGCGCCCAACTTCATCGCTTCGATCGCTGTTTGCGTCGTGCCGAAGGCCGTCATCATAATGACAAGTTGCTTGGCATTCATTTCCCGCAAACGCCGCAACGCCTCCAACCCCGTGATCCCGCCCATCCGCACATCCATGATCACCAGATCCGGCTTGAGACGCGGGATGATCTTCAACCCCTCTTCACCACTGCCCGCCGTCGTGATTTGGATCTGGTCTCCCTCGAAAATTCGGCGAAAAGAGTATTGCACGTCCGCCTCATCATCGATCAAAAGAACTTTATTCATAAAACAACCGCCACCAATTCAGATGAAAATTTGGGGATGCACAAGTTTTAACCGCCGGATCGCGCCGCAACTTGAGTTCGCGAAACTTCGTGATCCGGAACGCCGCATTCATGCGGCAGGTTGTTGACGCGAACTCGCTCCAGCCGCCTAAAGGCGGCGTTCCGGGGTTTAGGGAATTCCCTGGTGTGATTAAAAGCGGGTGAGGGCCACGCGGGCGCGATTGACTGCCGGGGCCATCGGAACGCCGCCCCGCAGTGGCGGGGCGGCAGCGCGGGCAACGGGCTACAGGGCTGCCG
>JAYVSV010000180.1:0-37002 GCA_043775015.1 Verrucomicrobiota bacterium | reverse complement strand
AACTTTGAACTTTGAACTTTGAACTTTGAACTTTGAACTTTGAACTTTGAACTTTGAACTTTGAACTTTGAACTTTGAACTTTGAACTTTGAACCTCGAACTTTAACTTCTCGCCATGTTGCCGGAGAAAACATGGAAAACAGAAGCTGCCATTCGCTTGTTGCTGGCGGTTTTTGGAAGCTTGTGCGTCGGCATGGTCATTGCCGGAGCGGTGACAAAATGGATTCCCGGCCTTTCGGAAGCCGACACAAAGCTTTTCAGCATGGTCATCATCACGCTCGGGTTTCACGGAGCCACACTGTTGTGGGTCAGATCATTCTTGAAAGAGGAAAATCTATTGTGGAGAGAGGCGTTTGGCTTTGACACAATTCAAGGAGCGAGAACGGTTGGTTTGGCCATCGCTGCGGTGGTTTTGGTTCTGCCCGCAGCCTGGTCTCTACAGCAGATGTCGGTGTGGCTGATGACTGCGAGTCATTGGCATCCCGAGGCGCAGGAGGTCGTTCAGGAAATGCAAAGCGGTGGGCTTTCGAGTGTGCAGCATGTGTATCTCGCCTTCGTCGCATTGATTGGAGCGCCCATTGTTGAGGAGATTCTCTTTCGGGGGATTTTGTATCCGACGCTCAAGCGAGCGGGCTATCCGAGGTTCGCGCTGTGGGGAACGGCAATTTTATTTGCACTGACTCATGCGAATGCCGCCGCTTTTTTTTCGCTCGTTTTTTTCGCCGTCATTTTGACGATGCTTTATGAAAAGACAGGCAACCTGCTGACGCCGATTCTGGCGCACGGACTTTTCAATGCAGCGAACTTTATTCTGCTAATGATGGAGAAACAATTTCTGCGAATCTGACGCCCTTGTGAACGAACTTGATCTGATTGAGAAATTGACCCGCTCGCTGCCCGGTAATAAATCCGTCGTGGTTGGAGCAGGGGACGATTGTGCGGTTCTCGATCTCGGCCTCGGCGACAAATGTTTGTTGTTTAAAACGGATGCAGTTGTCGGGGGAATTCATTTTCAGCCAATCACTGCGCCGGAAAAAATCGGGCGCAAAGCTCTGGCTCGTTGTCTCAGCGACATTGCGGCGATGGGCGGAACTCCGACGGCGGCACTCATCACGCTGGCTCTGCCAAAAGATTTTGATGCCGGGTTCGTTGAAAAAATTTACAAGGGCTTGAACCAACTCGCGTCGGAACATGAGGTGGCCATTGCGGGAGGCGAAACCACCACGAATCCGGAGCGAATTCTGATTTCAATTTCGATGATTGGAACGGTGCCGAAGGACAAATGCATTCTCCGTTCTGGCGCCAAGGTTGGTGACGCCATTTTTGTTTCGGGAGAGTTGGGTGGTTCGTTATCCGAAAAGCATTTGGAGTTTGAACCGCGATTAAATGAAGCGCGCTGGTTGGCAGATAATTTTTCCATTCACTCGATGATTGATGTTAGCGACGGGCTGGCGGGTGATTTACGCCATCTCTTGCAAGCGGGAAAAGTCGGAGCCGAATTAATGGCGACGGCGATTCCGATCAGCCGCGCAGCTCGTTTGCAGGCGCGCGCCGAATCGTCCGCCAAACCGCCTCTGCTTGCCGCACTGTCGGATGGAGAAGATTTTGAATTACTGTTTACGATCGCGAGCCGTGACGCCGTTCCGCTCGTCGATGGCTGGAAGAAACGGTTTCCAAAATTGCGGCTGAGTTGCATTGGTAGAATTTTGGCCGAACCGGGATTGCGAATTCGCGACCAACACGGGGTCCGCCCTTTGAATGCTCATGGCTACGTTCATTTCGCATAGTCCCGCCGAGACCGAGGCGATCGGCGTGGATTGGGGACTCGCCGCTACGCGCGGAACGGTCATTGGTCTGTCCGGCGATCTGGGCGCAGGCAAAACGCAATTGGTCAAAGGAATCGCGCGCGGATTGGGCGTTGAAGAACGGGTGCATTCCCCGACGTTCGCGTTGCTCAATGAATATTCAGGTGGACGTTTGTCGCTCTTCCACATTGATCTTTATCGATTGGAAACGCGCGGCCAAATTGCTGGAGCTGGGTTGGATGCGTATTTTTTCAACCCACCAGGAATTGCGGTGGTCGAATGGATCGAGCGATGGGGAACGATGGAATTTAGCGATTCGAGGCATGACGGAAGCGCGATTTTCAGGTCGGTAAAAATTGAAGTCATCAACGAAAACGAGCGACGGATTACCTATGAAGATTTTGGCCATTGAATTTTCTTCCGAGCAACGAAGTGTGGCGATTGTCGAGAAGCAATCGGAAGCCATTTCGCTGGTCAAGGGATTCGCTGCGGAGGCGGGTGGGCGAAACACACACGCCATCGGATTGGTTGAGGAGGCGTTGCGACACGCGCGCCTGGAACGGGAACAAATTGATTGCATCGCCGTGGGGGTTGGTCCCGGTTCCTACACGGGAATTCGATCGGCCATTGCCTTTGCGCAAGGTTGGCAATTAAGTCGCGATGTAAAATTGCTCGGCATAGGAAGCGTCGAGTGTCTGGCGTCGCAGGCTTTTGCCATGGGCGTTCGCGGGCACGGCAATTTCATCGTGGACGCTCAGCGAAATGAATTTTATCTGGCAGGATACCGATTTGATGAAAAGGAATTCGTTGAGGTGGAACCCCTGCATCTCGCGACTGCGGCCGAGGTGGAATTAAAAATTACAGATCAGCAGTTGGTCTTTGGGCCGGAAGCCAGCCGCAGATTTCCGACTGCGACCAGCTTGATGCCCGACGCAAGGGCGCTGGGCGAACTGGCTTGTGGCAAGACAAACTATGGCTCCGGGGAAAAACTGGAGCCTGTTTATCTAAGAGAAATCAGCTTTGTCAAAGCGCCGCCACCTCGGGCTAT
Source organism: Verrucomicrobiota bacterium (assembly GCA_043775015.1). GTDB lineage: Bacteria > Verrucomicrobiota > Verrucomicrobiia > Limisphaerales > CANJXF01 > CANJXF01. The sequence continues at coordinate 34,149 of JAYVSV010000180.1, read as the reverse complement.
TTTAGATCGGTAGAAGTGCTTAAGCTGCCTGCACGACAGCCTTCTTTATTAAAACGGCTTTGTTCTTTTTGAGGTATTCCTGTACCGTGCCGATTCCACCGAGGCTGATCGGCACGCGCTTTTGATTTTGGTAGAGGCGGTAATGTGTGAGAGTTTTTCCAACCTCCATGATTTCGACATGGATGTCATTCATTTTCCAAAGCTGACCCTTGACCAATGGCTCGATTCTACTTTTTAGCTTCATATTTTTCGTGTGCGACACGCATCATACCTAGGGAAAACCGTTTAGCAATCGAATAGCACTTTGTTCTGACAATTCTTTTTAGTCAGGCCAAGTCTGATAACTCTTTCAAGTGGGCAGGGCGTCCAGACGGATCAAGTTTATTAGTAGATAAACTTTTAATGGATAGGCGCTTATGATTTTTTTTGTTCCTTGGTGGGCTGCTCACTGCTGTGGACACGCTCAACGAGTGCCTTCCGAATCGCTGAAGACTGGATCGTTCTCAACCAATCTGCTGGCTCGAACCGGAAGTAAATTAATTCTTAACCTCGATCAAAGCCGCTGAAAATCTCAACGGCTCATTTTTACTTTTGTTCCAGAATCCAATTCGCGATCAGAGTCACCTCATTCGTAGAAAACTGCTGATAAGGTGGCATGGGAATCGATCCCCATAAACCAGAACCGCCGTGCGTAATTTGATGGGAGATTTTGTCCAAACCTTCCGCGTTTCCTTTATATTTTTCAGCCACCGACTTGAAGGCGGGGCCGATAATTTTCTGCTCAACGCCATGGCAGTTAAAACACCCACTCGCTGCCAGAAACTGCCTGGCGTTCGTGTTTTTTGGAATCGAGACTGTGGCCGACACAGTGTTCACTGTCGCATTCGTAAACCCAGTTCCGTAATTCTTTGCGAGGTAATCGGTGAGCGCATCAATTTGTTCCGTTGGAATGGGTGCGCCGTATTTGCCGATCATTTTTTCGACGGAACCTTTCCAAAAAGCGCGCGGCAGGGGCGGTTGCGTTGAAACGTATTCGGCCGAATGGCAGGTCAGGCATTGCGCATTTGCGAAGTCGGCACCCGGCGCGGATTTGTAAACGGCTGTCTCGATTGGAAGTTGAATCGTCACCGGTGCTGATCGAGAAACGAGCGTAATCGAAACTAGAAAAACAAGCAGAGCGAAAGTTGTTTTCATTCGGTTATTTAAACGGCGTTCACGCGAATGGTTTCAACCACATTGCGCATGTAACCGGCCGGATTCCACAATGCCTCCAGCGGTTGACTTTGCCCGATGCGATTGACCGCGCGCACTTTCAACTCATGTTTGCCCCGGGGGAGTTTGAAGTCGTCTGTTTTCCATTCGCGAAAAGAATATTTTCCGAGGTCGCCTCCGAGTTTAGCTGGATCCCAATTTTTTCCGCTGTTCCACGAATACAAAACTTCTTTGATTCCAAAACCCGCATCGAAGGCGATTCCCTTCAAGAAAGTTTTCTGATCGGCCTTGATGGTGTCGCCGTCTTGAAAATTAGTAATGAACGAGCGGACGTTCAGACGATTAATCGGTTTGGTTTTGCCCGGAGCAGAACCGGGTTCGACAAAGCCGCAGTCGTTATCTGGAATGCGATAAGCCGGGTTCATCCAGAAATTGGCGAGCGGTTCTTCAACGACCGAAATTTCGTTGAGGTGCTTGACCCAATAAGTCGCAAAATATCCCGGAACAACGAGGCGCAGCGGAAATCCATTGAGCATCGGGAGCGGTTCACCATTCATTTCGTAAGCAATTATTACTTCGCCGTCGCGGGCGTGATCGATTTCCAAGGCCTTCACGTAATCGGGAATTTTTTCAATAATGGGTTTATCGAGTCCGTTAAAGGTGACTTGTTTCGCGCTCGATTTTACACCGGCTCGGTCGAGTAAATCTTTTAAGCGAACCCCTTTCCACTTTGCGTTGCCCATCGCTCCATTACCCAGTTGCCCGCCTCCGACGCGTGGTTGAGAAAGTCCGCGCCCGTTTCCAGAGCATTGGCAAACCGCGAGAAATTCGACCGGTTCGAATTTAGTTTTCAAGTCCGCCAAGGGAAGGGTCAGTGGTTTTTCCACCAAGCCCTTGATGTCCAGGCGAAACATCTCGGGGTCGATGGAAAGTGGAATTTCCGAAAGATGATAGCGCACAAAAAAAGCGTCGTTCGGTGTGACAATTCCTTCATTGAAAACCGACAAAGGTGTTTCCAGTTGCGGCGGACGAGACGTAAGCCGAATCAGCGGTCGCTTCTGCGGGTATTTCACGAGGGCCCGCTCACCGTTGCTGAATGGGAGATGGATGACGTCATCCGAGATTGAATTCAAAACGGGCAGAGTAACAACCGTGGCTGCGAGCAAACCGCCTGAGCGCAAAAATAAACGTCGGTTCATGGCGGGGCGTGGTGAATCCGGGTTCTGCATTGCGCTGAAAATAATTGAGAGACTTTTCTCGCGCAAGATTAGTCGCAGAATTGGTCATGTGCCGTCTCAAGGCACCAACCTCGAATGAGCGCGCGCTTCATCGTAATGTGATTGAGTTTGAAGTGACGCAAATTTGCTCACGCTGGACGGCGGTTGGATTTTTAAGGAATCGCGAAAAGTAAAAATAGAACGTGCAATCGCGAATGCTCTCTTTCCAGAATTGCGTGATTCAAATACGTTCCGTTGTTTACATGAAAAAACTATTCAGCAACTGGGTTCTGCTGTTGGCCTTTGGGTCGTCCGAGGCTGCGGCTGATATTCCTGCTGATCAGTCGGAATTTTTTGAAAAACGGATCCGACCGGTCCTGGTCGAGCGATGCTACAAATGCCACAGTGCAGACGCCGAAAAAGTTAAAGGCGAATTGTTGCTAGATAGCAAAGAAGGAATGCTCAAAGGCGGTGAGTCTGGAAAGCCCGCGCTCGTCCCGCGCCATGCGGAAAACAGTTTGTTGATCGAAGCCGTTCGTTATCAAAATGAAGATCTGCAAATGCCGCCAAAAAAGGCGGGCGGGAAATTAAGCGAGGCGGAGATCGCCGATTTCATCTCGTGGATCAACCTGGGCGCACCTGATCCACGAAAGCAAACCGCGAAGTCCGATGTCCAAAAGCTCAGTGCAACGAAAACTCATTGGGCGTTTCAGCCGGTGGTTAATCCGCCTTTGCCGGTTGTTAAAAATAAAAAATGGATCCGCACACCCATCGACCAATTCATCCTCGCCAAACTTGAATCGAAAAATCTGCAACCTTCATCCCTCGCGGACAGACGCACACTGATTCGCCGGGCCACGTTCGATCTCACTGGTTTGCCGCCGACGTTTGAGGACGTTACTTTGTTTCTCAAGGACCCATCGCCCAACGCATTTGAAAAAGTGGTGGATCGATTATTGGCCTCGCCGCGCTACGGTGAACGTTGGGGCCGGCACTGGCTCGACGTGGCGCGCTACGCGGATACGAAGGGTTACGTCTATGGCGATCGTGAAGAAACGAAGTTCGTCCAATCATATGCGTATCGCGATTGGGTCGTTCATGCGCTCAACGAAGACATGCCTTACGACCAATTTCTTCGATTACAAATTGCGGCAGATCAAGTCGAAGAAGCAAATCGGGATTCGCTCGCCGCGATGGGGTTTCTCACCCTGGGTCGCCGATTTCTCGGCGTGGTTCACGACATTATCGACGACCGAATTGATGTGGTGATGCGCGGCACGCAGGCGTTGACCGTTGGCTGCGCGCGTTGTCACGATCACAAATTCGACCCGATTCCGACCAAAGATTATTACTCGCTCTACGGCGTTTTTGCTGGAGGAACGGAGCGCACGGTTCCGCTCGCATCAACCGGGCAGTCCGCCAAAGCGTTTTTGGATTTCGAAAAGGAAATGAAAAAGCGGCAGGAAAAATTCCAAAGCGCTTTCGAGGTAAAACGTGAGGAACAGAACAAACATTTCCGGGCACAGGCTACGGAATATCTCGTGGCGGTCCTCGACATTCAAAAACTGCCGACGGAAGAATTTTACTCGTTTGTGCAGGCAGACGAAATGAACCCGGTGGTGGCGCGGCAATGGCAGACGTATTTGTTGGGAACTAAAAATGTGTTTCACCCCGTCTGGTCGCCGTGGCATGCCTGCATGGCTTTGCCGTTGAATGATTTCGTGGCAAAGTCCGGCACCATTATTTCATCCCTGACGAATGCCACTCAAAAACTAAATCCGCTCGTGGCAAAAGCGTTTCAGGAAAACGCGCCCGCCTCCATGCGGGCCGTCGCCGAGACTTACGGAAAACTTCTGGCGAGCGTGGATAAAAAATGGAGTGACGCCGCCGACAAAAAAACAGCGTTGAACGCCGATGAGGAAGAGTTGCGGCAAATTTTGTACGCCGACGATTCGCCCGCCGCAGTTCCCGCCGGAGCGATCGTGGATTTGGAATGGTTCTTTGATGAACCGACCCGTGTGAAATTGACCAAACTTTGCGCGGAGATGGATCGTTGGATTAATCAATCGACCGGAGCGCCGCCGCACGCAGTGATTTTGGAAGATCGTCCGGTGCAGAAAAATCCGCATGTCTTCAAACGTGGGAATCCGGCGAGCAAAGGCGAGGAAATCCCGCGCCAATTTGTTCAAGTGATCGCGGGCGAGAAGCGCAAACCTTTTGAGAAAGGGAGCGGGCGAATGGAGTTGGCGCAAGCGATTGCGAGCAAAGAAAATCCTCTCACCGCTCGGGTGATGGTGAATCGAATTTGGGCGCATCACTTCGGCGCTGGAATCGTTCGCACGCCGAGCGATTTTGGCATGCGCGCGGACGCGCCGAGTCACCCGGAGTTGCTTGATTGGCTCGCGTGGAATTTTATGGAGAACGGTTGGTCGATGAAAAAGCTGCATCGGCTCATTTTGCTCTCAGCGGTTTATCAGCAATCGAGTGATTTTGAGAAATCGGGAGCTTCGGAAACAGTTGATCCTGAGAATAAATTGCTCTCACGCATGAACCGCCAGCGTTTGGATTTCGAGGCGTTGCGCGATTCGTTGCTGTTTACGTCGGGGTTGCTCGATTTGAAGCTGGGTGGAAAAGCGGAGGAATTATTCAAGCAGCCGTTCAGCAAACGTCGTTCGATTTACGGATTCATTGATCGACAATTTTTGCCGAGCGCTTTTCGCGTTTTCGATTTTTCGAATCCTGACATGCACACTCCGCAACGCTCGGAAACGACCGTGCCGCAGCAAGCTTTGTTTTTCATGAACGGACCTTTTGCGGTGGAGCAGGCGAGGGCGGTGGTGACCCGGATGGATTCGCAAAACACAAATTCACCAGAGCAAAGGGTCAAAGAATTTTATCACACCGCTTTTCAACGCGAGCCTACCGGAGGGCAAACGAGGGCTGCGCTTGAATACCTTCGCACGTCTGAGGTGGAATTAAGACTGGAAGAAAAACCAAAGAGAACGGATTGGAAATATGGTGTCGGCGAATTTGATGAGGCCGCTAAATCGCTGAAACAGTTCGAAGTGCTCCCTCATTTCACAGGCGATGCGTGGCAAGGTGGAAGCAAATGGCCTGATGATAAATTAGGTTGGGCGCAATTGACCGCGACCGGTGGTCACGCGGGGAATGATTTACAGCACGCGGTCGTGCGCCGTTGGACGTCGCCGATTGACGGAGTGGTTTCCATCGACAGCGTCGTCAAACATGGGCGCGAGGCTGGCGATGGGATTCGCGCGTATCTGTTTTCCAGCCGAGCCGGTTTGCTTGGCAAATGGGTTCTGCACAACCAGAGCGCCGAGGCGAAAGTGGATCGCGTGGAGGTGAAGCGAGGAGACACGATTGATTTCATTGTCTCGATCCACGCCAGCCTGAACAACAACGATTTTGTTTGGGTGCCGCTGATTCGAATGGCTGGACCAAGCGCTGCGGGCGACGCAAAAGAATGGAATGCCGCCAAGGAATTCAACGGCCATGCAACAACGCCAGAGATACCGCTCAGCGCGTGGGAGAAATATGCGCAAGTGCTTCTGCTCTCGAATGAATTTTTGTTTGTGGATTGAACGATGAATGCGCCGCACCAAAAATTTTTCTGAATTATGAATTTTCAATCGCCATCAAAAAATGATTTCTTCACGCGCCGTGATTTTTTGCGCAAGTGCGGGATGGGCATGGGCGCGGTGAGTTTGGCCGCGCTGTTTGGGGATGCGAGTTTGCTTTCCCCCTCGGCGCACGCTGCGGAAAATTTAAACACGCTCTCCCCCAAGGCATCGCATTTTCCCGGTCGAGCCAAACGCGTGATCCACATTTTTCTCAACGGCGGCCCGTCGCACGTGGATACGTTTGATCCTAAACCAGCTCTGACGAAATACGCGGGCAAAGTGTTGCCGGGCGAATACATCAAGACGGAACGCAAAACGGGTGCGGCCTTTCCGTCACCGTTTAAGTTTAAGAAATGCGGTCAAAGCGGGATTGAGGTGAGCGATCTTTTCCCGAAAATTGGTGAGTTGATCGATGAGTTCGCCGTGATTCGCTCAATGAAAGCCGAGGTTCCGAATCACGAACCGTCGTTGATGCTGATGAACTGCGGCGATTCCGTGCAGAGTCGTCCGAGTGTGGGATCGTGGGTTACTTACGGGATGGGTTCTGAAAATTTAAACTTGCCCGGTTTTATCGTGATGTGCCCAGGCGGTTATCCTGTGAAAGAAACGGACAATTGGCAGAACGGTTTTTTGCCGGGGATGTATCAGGGCACCTATATTGATTCGCAATATACGAAAATCGAAAAGTTGATTGAAAATATTCGGAACAATTATACCTCGTTGAAGTCGCAGCGCGGTCAACTTGATCTGCTTCAGCAAATTAATTTGGAGCACCAGCAAACGCGTCAGCAGGATGCGCGGCTTGAAGCGCGCATCCAATCGTTCGAGCTGGCTTATCGCATGCAGATGGAGGCGGCGGATGCGTTTGATGTCACGAATGAACCACAGATGATTCGCGAGATGTACGGCGATGGGGTGCATGGGAGGCAGACGTTAATTGCGCGTCGTTTGCTCGAACGCGGTGTGCGTTTCGTTCAGCTCTGGCACGGAGCGGGTCAACCTTGGGACAGCCATGAAAAGATTGAAGTGGCGCATCGCAAACTGGCCAACGAAATCGATCAACCCGTGGCTGCGTTGATCAATGATTTGAAACAACGCGGAATGCTGGATGACACGCTGATTATTTTCGGCGGCGAATTTGGTCGCACGCCTACGGTGGAACTATCGTCCAGCGGCGTGTCAAATTATGGGCGCGATCATAATCCATTTGGTTTCACGACGCTGCTTGCCGGCGGCGGTGTGCGAGGCGGAACAATTTACGGCGCGACGGATGAATTTGGTTTCAAGGCGGCGGAGAACCCGGTTCACGTTCACGATCTCCACGCGACAGTCCTTCATTTACTGGGATTCAATCATGAAAATTTTACCCATCGTTATGCAGGACGGGATTTTCGGCTCACCGATGTTCATGGTCGAGTGATCAAAGAAATTGTGGCGTGAGCATCAGGCGGCGGTGGCGTTTTCTTTTTTGGACAGCGCTGGTTGCGAACCTCTCCCACGATATGCTGTCATAAAATAAATTAGCACCAGCGTCGCTGCGACGGCCAGTCCGCCCCAGAAAAGCGACCACTGCGTCCGTGAATTTTGCGTGCAGGCGGTAAACCAAAAGCCGGTGCCGATGTAACCCAAAAGATTTCCAACGCCGCCGTTCATCAGCGAGAGCAACGCTTGAGCGCGAGTGCGCCAGGCTTTTTCCAACCGCTGATCGAGATAGATTTGCGCGGTGATCAAAACCATGGTGTAGGAACAGCCGTGCAATAAAATTCCAATCAGCAACCAGGTTTTGCTATCCAGTGCGCTGAGGGCAAATCGCGCCACGCCGAAGGTGAGGCCAATTGCAAAAATCCATTTCAATCGCATCCTCAGCAGCGCCGCCAGACCGAACATCGCGATGATTTCCGTGACTTGCCCCAGAGTCATCCACGCGCTGGTGTGTTGCAGTCCGAGGTCGCGCAAATGCGGGGGCGCGTAAGGATAAAATGCCGCCAACGGAATACTGAAAAGCGCCGTCGTGATGAAGACAACACGATGATCACGATTTTTTAAAAGCGTGAGCGCATCCAGCCCGAGCCGCTCGTGCCAGGTGAGGTTTTCCGCAGACTTCGGGGCCTCGACGGTTGGTAGAAAAAACGTGAACCCGCAAACCACCAACCAGAGCACCGCGCCTCCATAGCACGACAAGGTGGACGCATCTGCGTTGAGCAGGCTGACCGTCCAACAACCTGCCATCCATCCGAGCGTCGCCATCGCTCGAATTGGGCCGAATTCCTTTGATGAGTCAGAGAGTCGTGCAAATACAATCGAGGAAGAAATGCTCCACGTTGGTGCCGAGCAGAGCGCGTGAATTTGAATCAGCGCAAGCACGACCCATGGACTGGCGCGAAATTGCATGGCGGTGCTTGCCAAGGCCATGGCGATTGCCGTGGCGAGGGCCAGACCGCGCAAGACTTTCACAGGAGAAGCGTGCCGATCTGCCATCGCACCAAAAATCAGCGGTGATACAAATGCGGCAAGTGCCGATGCCGCGAACGCGTAGGGTCGAATCGAGTGCAGCCCGTGTGAATCCAGCACGTTGCTCAGCGGAACAAACCACATGCCCAACGCCGCGCCTTGCAAAAAGAAAAGCGCGACAAGTTCCAGATATTCCAACATGCGAATGGACCTCAGCACATGCATAGAGAATAGACCTTCGCGAAAATTTCAAGTTCCAAGGTCTGTGCTTGGATTTGCGGCGTGCGAAGTTAAGTTGCCGGGATGGACACATCGAAGTCGTTTTTCAAATCACCCAAACCGGTTATTGCCATGATCCACATTGCGGCACTGCCCGGAACAGCAGCCAGCTCGCTTGGCCTGAGAGAAATCGAAGCGCAAGCGGTACGGGAAGCAAAAATATTTCGCAAGGCAGGGGTTCACGGACTAATGCTCGAAAATATGCACGATACGCCGTATTTGCGTGGAGGCGTTGGACCGGAAATCGTTGCCGCCATGGCCATCATCGCGCGCGCCGTAAAAAATGAGAGCCAATTGCCATGTGGAATTCAAATTCTTGCCGCAGCAAATATTGAAGCAATCGCCGTGGCGCACACTGCCGGTTTGGATTTCATCCGCGCCGAAGGTTTTGCGTTCGCGCATGTTGCGGATGAAGGAGTCATTCAATCGTCAGCGGCAGAATTATTGCGCTACCGACGTCGCATCGGCGCGGAACGAGTGCAGGTTTGGGCTGACGTGAAGAAAAAACATAGCGCGCATGCGATCACCTCAGATGTCGGCATCGGCGAGACGGCGCATGCTGTGGAATTCATGCGTGGCGATGCGGTCATTGTGACGGGAGCTGTGACCGGTGACGCTCCCAAACCGAGTGATGTCGCCGAAGTGAAAGGGAAAACGCATTTGCCCGTTTACCTCGGCTCAGGAGTTACGGCAGCGAATCTGAAAGAGTTTTTTGATTCTGCCGATGGCTTCATCGTTGGTTCAGAATTCAAAGTGGACAGTCATTGGGCTGGCGCGGTTGATCCAAAACGGGTGGAGCGATTTATGCGGGCGCATCGGCAATAATCTAAAAACGGATAAACCTTCCGCAACATCTTAAACCCACAACACTCCTGGAAATTTTTTCTGCAACGCTGGCTTTAACTTTGGGTAAGTGTTGGTTCGAAACGCGGGCCAGTTAAACGTCGATTCCAGGCGCTTTCCGTCTGGAGTACAGAGCCAGATTTTCACGGGCAGTTTTCCATCACAAATTTGCGGGTGTGTTTTTGCGGCGAAACATTCGTGCAACTTCATTTGCAGATCAGGTGAATTCGAATCGCCGTCGTCGTCGCGGGTCTGCTCGGGGTAAAGCAGTTTTAATTTTTTCTCGGTCGGCCACGCGACCGCGACGGGCGCAAATTCATCGAGCCATTCGAGTTGTTCGGGAGCGAGCGCGTTGATGAAGAAATTTTTGAGCGGTGTGGCTTGCGCTTCTTTGGCCAACGTCAAACCTGCAAACGCTTTCGCGAGCGTGGCGACGATTCGGGTTTCATCGAACGCAGGAAAATCGAGTTCAGGCGAAACAGCAGCGAGCAGATTGACGCGGGCCATGAATTGTTTTACCTCATGATTGAACAGCGGCAGTTCAAAAAATTGCTGGCGACACGCCTGGGCCAGACAGCGACCGGATGCGGCGGGTTCGACGTCGCGTTGATGCTCGTGATGCAGGACGAGTTCGTGAAAGCGAATCAGCTTCACAGCGGCAACGCGTTTGTGGGTGCGATCAAAAAGATGTTCGAGCGTCGCGGAGATTTGTTCGGGAAACATTACTTCGAGCCATTCGGGTTTCACCGCCGTGACGAGACCGAGCAGCGTGAGATTTTCTGCACCGCGTCCCGGCACTTCACGAATGGAGGCGGCGACAAATAATTTTGCATTCTGCACCACGCTTTCGCGCACGAGCGTGCCGGTGCGGCCTTCGAGCAAATTGCAATCCAGCGTCCCTTGATCGCGCCGTTGGCAAAGTTGATCCACGAATCCGGCGAGAAGGCAGCGGAGCAGGGGATCGTCGGAAGATGAGAATGGAGGATGCTGGATGGAGGACGGAACAGAAGCATCGCGCAGTGTTTTTCTATCTTTAATCTTTGATCCTCTACCTTCTCCCAACTTTTCCCCGACTCGCGCGATTTGATCGAACGTTTGTTCGACCTGTTTCGCGGCTTGCGCATTGATGCCGTAGCGGCGGCAGGTTTCGATGTTGAAATGATTTTGTTTGGCGAACTCATACGCGCGGATGAGAGTGACGAAATCGGACTCTTGACTGGCTTCGAACAATTCGCGTGCTTCAGAAATATGTTTTTCATCGCGGCGAACGCGTTGCAGCAGATCGCGTCCACTCACCAATGCTGCGCACAGCGCGGCGTCGCGAACACAACCATGCTTCGACGCTTCGACCAACATTCGGGAGTAACGCGGGTGCATGGGCAAGCGAAGCATCTGGCGGCCGATCCCAGTGAGATTTTTCGTTTGCGCATCAATCGCGCCGAGCGTCTGCAAAAGTTTTTCCGCGCGTTCAACCGATTGAAGATCCGGCTGGTCGAGCCAATCAAATTGCGCGGCGCGTTTGATTCCAAGTGAATGCAATAGCAAAACCACTTCGGCCAGATCGCTGCGCTGTATTTCCGGCGTGTTGCGCTCGGGGCGATTGAGCTGGCCGCTCGCGGTCCAGAGGCGATGGCAGGTTCCCGGAGCAGTTCGGCCCGCCCGCCCTTTTCGTTGATCGGACGAAGCGCGGCTGATTTCTTCGAGGAACAAAGTGCCGATGCCGCGTTCGGAATCGTAACGAGCGACGCGCGCTTGCCCGCTGTCCACGACATGGAGAATCCCATCAATGGTCACGCTGGTCTCCGCGACGTTGGTTGAGATGACAATTTTGCGAAGTGGATTCGGAGCGAACGCGCGGTCTTGTTCCTCCGGTTGGAGTTCGCCGTGCAAGGGAATTAAAGCAACGCGTTCGCTTAATTTTGCGGCGCGGAGAGCGTTCATCGTCGCATTAATCTCTCCCATGCCAGGCATGAAAACCAGGATGTCCCCGGGGTCGCCAGAATTGACGATGCGCTCGACAGCGTCAGCGGCTTGCTCGGTGAACGGACGTTCCTCCTGCGAATCGAGATAATTGACCTGCACCGGAAAACTTTGTCCTTCAGAAATCAGGATCGGACAACGAACGTTTGGAGTTCCGTCTGAAGGCGGTTCCGCGCCCGAACCGTCTGAAGGCGGAACTCCGAACGAGTTTTCCAAATATTTTGCAACCGGTTCCGCGTCCAACGTTGCCGACATGACGACCATCTTCAAATCGGGTCGTTGCGTTTGTTGAATCTGTTTCACCAGCGCGAGCGAAACGTCGCTGAGCAAATTGCGTTCGTGAAATTCGTCGAAGAGAATCGCCCCAACGTCCGCCAGTGATCGATCATCCTGCAACCAGCGCAGCAGAATTCCCTCGGTCACAAAACAAATCCGTGTTCCGAGACTGGTCTGGTCGTCGAAACGAATTTGATAGCCCACTTCATCCCCGAGTTTGCCATGGCGCTCCCAGGCCACGCGCGCTGCGACGGTTCGCGCCGCGACTCGACGCGGTTGCAAAACGACAATTTTCTTTTCACCTGCAAGACCGGCGTCGAGGAGCATTTGGGGCACTTGCGTTGTCTTACCCGAACCAGTTGGAGCAACGAGAACCAGTCGATTGCCCGCGTTCAATTCGCTGAGAATTGCCGAATGAATCTGCCAAATGGGAAGCGCTTTTTGCACCGAGGAAACCGAATGTGATTAGAGTTTGACGTTGCGTAAAATCAATACGGCGATGGAGAGAATCAGCATCAAACCTGCCGGCATAAATTTTTTGGTCTTGGCGAGGCGGATTCCAAAAATGACGATGAGCAGGCCAATCAAAATTTCCGGAAAATACTGCACGTTGATTTTGCCAAGATTGAAGAGCGCCAGCAGCAGCGCGAAGATGGACGACATGATCAGCGAAACTTTGCTTTTTGCTTTCAGAAAACCCATAAGCCCACCGATGACGAGCAATGCGATATAAATCCAGAGAACAGTTGTTTGGTTCATAATTTTTTAAGTGCGCCGACAGTTAGCCACAAGAACGACACAATGCACAAAGGAATATAATTTCTTGGATCAAGGTGCGGAGACTGCGCGGAAAAATCGCCGCGATGAATTCGTGGAACCATTGTCCGCAAAATCAAACGTTCCATTTGCGGTCGTCGTATTGGTGTAAACCGGCAGCCAACTCGTCAGGTTGGTCGTGGACTCGATCACGCAGAGCCGATTCGGTCCGCCGGATAGACGCAATTGGAACGGCTGGTTCGCCGCAGTTGGGATCAAGGCCAGGCTGATCACGGGACTCAGGGCGTTGTGCAAATTCAAGCGACCGCCCGTGACGCATTTTCCAGCGAAGGCCGGGACTGGGTCGGCGGCATTCAACAGCCGGCTGATAATTTGTTGGTGCGTTTCCGCTGGATATTTCGCAACAAGCAAAGCGAACGCGCCGGAAACGTAGGGTGCAGAAAACGAAGTGCCTGAGAACAGGCTGGTGTAGAACGAATCATTTGGAATCCACGTCGTCTGAATCTGCTCGCCGGGCGCGAAAATATCCACATTCGTCGCGCCGTAATTGGACAAGCTCCAAACCGTATCCGATCTCGTGCTTGCGGCCACGGAGACGATGTTATCAATGCCATAACAAGCGGGGTAACGCGGATTGATGTCGATGTTCGTGCCGTTGTTTCCAGACGAAGCAACGAAGATGATCCCGGCGTTTCGCGCTGCAAGAATCGCGTTGGAGACGGCCATTGAAAAACTCGGGCTATCGAGGCTGGCATTGATAATTTTCGCGCCGTTGGTGCGAGCGTATTCAATGCAAGCGATCAACGTGGAATCACTTCCGTTGCCGGAATTATCGAGGCATTTCCCCGCCATCATCTGCACGCGCCAGGCCACACCGGTGACACCTTTTCCATTGTTTCCCACTGCGCCCAGCACGCCGGACACCAACGTTCCGTGTCCTTGATCGTCAGCCACGTCGTTGGTCCCGGTGAATGCGTTGAAGCCGTGCCCGCCATCGTTCGGATTTACCCAAATGTTTGCCGCCAGATCTTCATGGGTAAACCGCACGCCGGTATCCAGGACTGCAACGACAATGTTGCTCGCCGAATTCAAAACATCCCACGCTTCCGGTGCATCGATATCGGCATCGGCCGTGCCCCCGTCCTGGCCAGTGTTGTTCAAACCCCAGAGCGTGCCGTTGAGGAATTGGGGATCGTTCGGTGACAAGGCTGCGTGGATGGCGTAATCCGGTTCAGCGAATTCGACCAACCCGCTTTTCTCATAGCTCGCGACAAGGTGTTCCACCGATTCGCCTTTCGGCACACGCACAATCTGCAAGCCGCGAATGCCTTCAAACGTGTTGACCACCGCAGCTTGGCGCACCGCGTGGAATGCCGACAACGCCTTCGCGCTCACCGAGTCCTTGGGCATGACCAGAATCTGATCGTGACGAAAGTTCTTTGTTGTGGAAACTGCATTGGTTGACGGAATTATGCTTTGAGAAAAAACGAACGAGGTCAGCAAATTGAAAAATCCGACGCACAATCCGAAAAACAGCGCTGCACGCCGATGACTTCGAAATGCCAACCGCAAGCGTGCCGCGAAAGATCTGGCTTTTCGCTTTACTTTGATCTGAGTAATTTCCCGCATTCAGTTTCCTCGCAAATCCAAGCTTAAAATTTCTCCCGGTTCACATTCCGCGAAAACCTCAAAGGGCCGACAGCAAATTTCGCAGTCGGTTGTGAATTGCTGTGATTCAATGCTGGTATCGACCACCAATTCGAAACTTTGGCCGCAGAATGGGCACTGCACATTTTCTGAAACTTGCATCGGCTCAGATTAAACGCGTCACGTTGGCTTGTTGCAAGGGCGTTGCGAGTGAAATCCCTTGAACCACCGTGCTGCGCAGATTACATATTAAAGTCTCTTTTTCCATGAATTTGCGCGGCAGCATTTTGTTTCTGGTGGCGTTGACTGTTCCCGCTGTTGCAGCGGAACGGATCGATTACCTCAAAGAAATCAAACCGCTTCTTTCCGGAGCCTGTTACCAATGTCACAGCGAAACCCAGCACAAAGGCGGCTTGCGTTTGGACACGGGTGCGAATGCGCGCAAGGGTGGCGAAAAGGGTGTGGTAATCATTCCTGGCAAAGGCGAGGAAAGTCTTTTGATCAAGGCGGTCCGAGGCGTGGCCAAGGATATGGAGCGGATGCCTTACAAAAAATCTCCGCTTGATGACGAGAAGATTGCTCTTCTCAAACAGTGGATTGACGAAGGCGCAAACTCTCCTGCCGATGAAAAAGCAGAATCGGTTTTGCATTGGGCCTTTGTTCCGCCGCCATCCGTGGTCGCTGTGCCGGTTGTGAAACAAAAAAAATGGCCGCGCAATGAGATCGACCGGTTTATTTTGGCCCGACTCGAAAAACAAAAAATCAAACCATCTCCTGAAGCCGATCGCATCACGCTGATCCGGCGCGTCAGCCTCGATCTCATCGGCTTGCCGCCGACTATTGTGGAGGTGGATGCGTTTGTGAAAGACAAGCGTCCTGATGCTTACGAGAAGGTGGTGGAGCGGTTGCTAGAGTCCAAACATTACGGCGAACGTTGGGGGCGCCACTGGCTCGACGCCGCGCGCTATGCCGATTCAAACGGCTACAGCGTCGATGCCCCGCGTCAGATTTGGAAATATCGCGATTGGGTTATCGACGCATTCAATCGCGACATGCCGTTCGACGAATTCACGGTTGACCAACTCGCTGGTGACTTGCGTCCGAATGCGACGCTCGAACAAAAAATTGCCACCGGCTTTCATCGCAACACGCAGATCAATCAAGAGGGCGGAATCGACAAGGAACAATTTCGCGTCGAATCAATCGTGGACCGCGTCAACACGACCGCTGGAACCTGGCTTGGGCTGACGATGGGTTGCGCGCAGTGTCACGACCACAAATTTGATCCCATCGCGCAGAAGGAATATTATCAAATGTTCGCCTTCCTCAATAATCAAGAGGAGCCGGATTTGGAAATTGCCGACCCGCAGGATCTGGAACGACAGGAGACGTTGCGCAAAGAGATCGCCAACGCAGAAAATGAATTGAAAGCATACGTTGAATCTGTCGCCGACGATGTCGCAGCGTGGCAAAAATCGCTTTCACCCGAGGAGGTGGCAAAATTAAAACCGGAGGTTACAGATGTTCTTGAAACACCGGCGGACAAGCGCACGCTCAAACAGAAACTGGTGCTCGTCGATCAGGTGCGCAAAGGCAACGAGGAATTCAAAAAGCGAAAGACGCAACTTGCGAAATTGGAAAAAGCCAAACCGGAAGTCACTTCGACCATGGTTCTTCAAGAGAGAACTGAGCCGCGCGAATCGTATCTTTTTATCAAGGGCGATTTCACCCGCCACGGAGAAGTTGTGATGCCTGGCGTTCCGAAAATTCTGCCGCCACTCCCGGATAAGGTAAAAAATCCCAACCGCCTTGATCTGGCAAAGTGGTTGGTCGATCCAAAAAATCCGTTGACCGCTCGCGTCACCATGAATCGAATTTGGATGCAGTATTTTTCCAAAGGAATTGTTGAAACAGAAAATGATTTCGGCACGCAAGGTTCCGGTCCGTCCCATCCTGAATTGCTGGATTGGCTTGCGAATGAATTCGTCAACCAGAAGTGGAGCCAAAAGGCGATGCACCGGCTCATCGTAACTTCGGCGACCTATCGTCAATCGTCACGCGTTCGTCCTGACCTGAACCTTATCGATCCCTACAACAAACTGCTCGCGCGACAAAATCGGTTTCGCCTCGACTCCGAAGTGGTGCGCGATGTTGAGTTGGCGGCGAGCGGTTTACTCAGTGACAAAATGGGCGGCCCGAGCGTTTATCCGCCCATTCCCGATGGCGTGATGACTTTGGGCCAGTCGAAACGCGAATGGAAAGTCAGCGAGGGCGAAGATCGTTATCGTCGAGGGATGTACACATTTTTCTATCGCGCCACTCCGCCGCCTGGGCTGATGGTTTTTGATTCACCCGAAACAACAAGCACTTGCACAAGACGTTTGCGGTCCAACACGCCACTGCAATCACTCACGCTCTTGAATGACGCTGGGTTTGTTGAATTCGCCCAAAGTCTCGCCCTGCGCGTGCTGAAAGACGTTCCGCAAAATGACGAAGTGAGAATCAATTACGCCTTCCGTCTTTGTCTCTCTCGCGAACCCAAACGCGATGAGCAACTGCGGCTCAAGGAATTGCTTAACCTGCAATTGGCGAGCTACGACGCGGCTCCTGATGAAGCAAAAACACTTCTTCCGAAAGTTTTTCCTGCGAACATCGATGTGAAACAGTTAGCGGCGTGGACCACCGTTTCGCGCGTACTGTTGAACCTGGATGAAACCATCAATCGAGAATAGTCCAACTTAGAAACCATGTTAATTCCGCCCAACGATTTTCAGTCCGATAAACTTCGTGAAGCGACGCGACGCCAATTCTTCGGCCAATGCGCGATGGGACTTGGATCAATTGCGCTTGCTTCGTTGTTGAGCGAGGAAAAAACTTTCGCAGCGGAACCAGCCAAACTGATGAACCCGTTGGACCCGCGCGCCGGACATTTTCCCGCCAAGGTTAAAAACATTATTTACCTCTTCATGGCGGGCGGCCCGAGCCAATTGGAGTTGTTCGATTACAAACCAAAGCTGGTTGAGTTAAACGGGAAACCGATTCCAGATTCGTACCTGAAAGGAAAACGTTTTGCCTTCATGGATACGTTTGCCAAGGACCCGCCCAAACTGCTCGGCACGCGCCGAAAATTTGCGCAGCACGGAAACAGCGGCGCGTGGGTTTCGGAATTATTTCCGCACACCGCCACCATCGTGGACGACATTTCGCTGGTTCACTCTTGCGCGACCGACGTGTTTAATCATGCGCCCGCCAAGTTGTTTATGAACACCGGGTCTTCGCAGTTTGGCAGGCCGAGCATGGGCGCGTGGGTGACGTATGGAATCGGCAGTGAATCCAAAGACCTTCCCGGGTTCGTCGTGCTGCAATCCGGTCCACGCGGTCCGCGTGGTGGCGCGGTGAATTGGGCGAGCGGATTTTTACCGACGACCTATCAGGGCGTTCCGTTGCGCGGGCAAGGCGAGCCGATTTTGAATTTGACCAGTCCGCAAGGTGTGAGCGCAAATCGTCAACGCCAGACCATCGACGCGATTCGCGATTTGAATTTGAAACGTCTCGTGGAAACCGGTGATGAAGAAATTCGCACGCGCATTTCTGCCTATGAAATGGCGTATCGCATGCAGAGCAGCGCGCCGGAGTTGATCGACCTTTCCAGTGAAACTCAAGCGACGAAAGATTTATATGGCATCAAAGAAGGCGAGCCATCGTTTGCCAGAAATTGTCTGCTTGCGCGCCGACTCGTCGAGCGAGGTTCGCGCTTTGTGCAGCTTTATCACACGAACTGGGACAGCCACGGCGGCCCGGGCGAAGATTTGGAAAAGTCGTTTGAAAAGGTAACGCACGAAGTCGATCAGCCGTGTGCCGCGTTGATCAAAGATTTGAAACAACGCGGGATGCTGGAAGACACGCTCGTCATCTGGGGCGGTGAATTCGGTCGCACGCCGATGGGAGAAAATCGCGATACGACCGGACGCAATCATCACATTGATTCGTTCACGATGTGGTTTGCCGGTGCCGGTGTGAAAGCGGGACAAGTTCTCGGTCAAACCGACGAACTAGGTTTCAGCCCCGTCGAAGATCGCTGTCACGTCCACGACATTCACGCGACCATTTTGCATTTGCTTGGCCTGGAACACACGAAGCTCACTTTTCGTTTTCAAGGGCGTGATTTTCGGCTGACTGATGTGCATGGGGAATTGATTCATAAGCTCCTGGCCTAACTTCAAAAATTGGATGCGTCTGCCTTGGCGACGGGTGATTCGCATTGCGGCAATGGTCGCACGGTGTTTTATTCCCATCACAGTGGTGTGTTCCATTGTGAACCAAGGAAAAAATATGAGATCACTCATCACAGTCAGTTTCTCTGCGGCGATTTTGCTTACGCCAAAGTTCGTCCGCGCCGATTTGCTGGATCAACTCGGGCTGGGCAAGAAAACGACGAATCAAACCTCGTTGATTTCTTCAGCATTGTCGCAGGATCAAATGGTTCTCGGCCTCAAACAGGCGTTGGGGAAGGGCGTGCAGGAAGCCATCGCCAGACTCGGCCAGACGAACGGTTTTCTCACGAATATGAACGTGAAAATTCCCATGCCGGAAAAATTGCAGAGCGTTGAAAAAGGTTTGCGCGCGATCAAGCAGGATAAATATGCCGATGATTTCGTGAACACGATGAACCGCGCCGCCGAACAAGCGGTGCCCGCCGCCGGTTCCGTTTTCTCGGATGCCGTTCAGCAGATGTCGATTACGGATGCTAAAACCATTCTGGTTGGAACGAACAACGCTGCGACCGAATACTTTCGCAAGGTAACGCAAACCAATTTGTTCGCCCGCTTTCAACCGATCGTGAAAACGGCGACCGAACAAGCTGGCGTCACATCGGCCTATAAAAAGCTGATGGAAAAAGCCAATGGATTGAGCGGGTCAAGCGGCGCGCTGGGCGGTCTGGGAAAAACTTTGAGTACGAGCGGTTATTTGAATCAGGACTCGATGGATGTCGATCGGTATGTGACCCAGAAGGCCATGGATGGACTTTTTAAAATGGTCGCCGAAGAAGAAAAACGGATTCGCGAAAATCCGGCGGCGCGCACCACCGAGGTTCTCCAGAAAGTTTTCGATGCGGTGACAAAATAATTTGTTGTCATCAGCCTTGTTTCCGTTTCGAGGTTTGCTATAACCGCGTCATGAAATTACGGGCACTATGGCTTTCCTTCGGGTTCGTCGGGGCTTTCTTCTTTGTGGGTTGCGCCACGAAATCAGAGGATATTTCCGGGGCGTCCACTAATTCCTGGCCATGCTACCAATTGATTGCCGAAAAAATTTGGCAACTCAACCTGCCTCAAAACGAGCGCTTCGATGCGTCCGGTCTGCTGCTCCGTAAGAATGGAGAATTGTTGACCGTGAACGATCGCGGTGCCGCGCTTTACAAAATTCAATTTTCCAGCAATGCGTCCTCCGCAAATCTGCTCTGCCTCACCAACTGCTTCAACGACGCCCAACTCGCTCCCTTCGCGAAGGAAAAAATCGATCGCTATGATTGTGAAGGTCTTGCCGAAGATTCCAGCGGCAGGATTTATGCGTGTGAAGAAGCAAACCGCTGGATTTTGCGTTGCGACCCGAAAACGGGTGGAGTCGAGCGGTTGCCAATCGATTGGACGCCCGTCAAAAAATATTTTCATCCCACGGATCGCAACGCTTCCTTCGAAGGAATCGCGCTCGGCGGCGGAAAACTTTATGTTGCCAACGAACGGCAGGAAGGCCGGATCATTGTGCTCGATTTGAAGAGTTTGAAAATTATCGACGACTTCACCGTTCGTCCGAGCAAGACGCAAATGCAGGATATTCATTACTCGGACTTGTGCTGGTTTGACGGTGCGCTTTTCGCCCTTTTGCGCGATAACCGCGTGGTCGTGAAAATCGATCCAACGAAACATTGCATCCTGGCCGAATACAGTTTTCACGCAATGGAACAGCAGCCGGAGTTGGCATATCGTACCACCTATCCAACCAGCACGATGGAAGGTCTGGCAGTGGACAAAAATTATTTCTGGCTCGTGACTGACAACAACGGTTGGGGGCGAAAAGAATTTCCCGAGGATAAACGGCCCACCTTGTTCAAGTCCCGGCGACCGGATAGATGAGAACGCACTTTTCTTGCTCTTAATCTCCATGCCAAACCGATTAAGAGTAAGATTAGGATTGAGAGTAAGAAGGGCAGATTTGAAAATCTGTGTTCATCCGCGCTCATCTGTGGCAAACATGCTCGCGTGATTCGCAACATCATTTTCGATTGGTCCGGGACGCTGGTGGACGATCTTCCTGCCGTTTTTCGTGCGACCAATTTTGTTTTTGAACAGGCTGGAGTGGACGAATTGACGATCGAACAATTTCGCGCGGAATTTTGTTTGCCGTTCAAGAGTTTTTACGATCGCTACACGCCCGACGTGAAAATGGAGCAACTGGAGGAATGGTTTCACGGGCGATTCAAGCAGGTTCAGGATTCGGTAATTGAACTGCCGCACGCGCGCGAGTTTCTTTTATTTTGCCGGAAGCAGGGCATTCGCACGTTTCTGTTGAGCACAGTTCATCGCGATCATTTTGCCGTCCAAGCCGGGGTCACCGGTTTTGCTGAATTCATCGACAAACCGTACGTGGAGATTCTGGACAAGCGGATGAAGATCCGCGAAATCCTCGAGGAGAACCAGATCTCGGCGGGCGAAACCGTGTTCATCGGCGACATGCAGCACGATGTTGAAACGGCCAAGCATGGCAACGTTTTTTCCTGCGCCGTTTTAACGGGCTACAATCGGCTGGAACAACTGCGCGCCAGTGAACCCGATTTGATCGTCGAACATTTGGGAGAGTTGCAAGAAATTTTAACGAGAAACAATTTTGAAATAACACATCGCTTGCATGGGCAGGAAGGCTCGCCGATGTCGCATCCGATCTGCACCGTCGGCGCGACGATTTTTAATGAAGCTGAACAAGTGCTCATGGTGCGCACGCAAAAGTGGTCGAACCTCTGGGGAATTCCCGGCGGAAAAACAAAATACGGCGAAACGGCGGCGGTGGCACTGCGTCGCGAAATCAAAGAAGAAACGAATCTTGAAATCGCCGACATTGAGTTTGTAATCGTGCAGGATTGCATTCATTCCAAGGAATTTTATCGCGAGGCCCATTTTGTTTTGCTGAATTACAGTTGCCGGGTTCGCGGAAGCTCCGATGTGACGCTAAATGAAGAGGCGCAAGAGTTTTGCTGGGTTTCCGTCGATGTTGCTTTGGGAATGAACGTAAATCAGCCCACACGAATTCTGCTCGAAGAAATCAAACACCGCATCGCCTGTGAATAAAATTATCATCGAAGATCTGGAAGTGTTTTATCACGTCGGCGTGCCCGACGAGGAGCGCGCACAGGCGCAACGTCTGCTGCTTACCGTGGCGATGGAATATGATTTTTCCGCTGCCGCAAGAAGCGACGATTTGAATGAAACGATTGATTACTTCTCGGTCACGCAACGGCTTCTCAGTCTCGGCCAGGGACGAAACTGGAAGCTGATCGAGAAGCTTTCCAATGACATTGCGGAGTTGGTTCTGAATGAATTTCAGGCTGCAGCGGTTGAGGTGACGATTAAAAAATTCATCATTCCACAAACCCGTTTTGTGGCGGTAAAAATCCGCCGGGTGCGTGCCGCATGAAACCATTTTACGAACGGCTCGCGAAATCGAACGGCAACCTCTCGGAAAAAAATTGAACTGCGGACGAGTCGAAAATAGAGTTTCTCCATGAACCCGCTCCTGACGCCCGAGCTTATCCGAAAGTTGGAGCAATTCCAATTGCTCGCCGCCAAGCGGGCCAAGAGTTCGGCGCGCGGCGAGCGACGCAGCAAAGCACGAGGGCAATCGGTCGAGTTTGCGGACTATCGCAACTACTCCGCAGGCGATGATTTCCGTTACCTCGATTGGAATCTCTACGGTCGGCTTGAAAAACTTTTTCTGAAACTCTACGAAGAAGAACGTGAGTTGCCGGTCCGCATTTTTCTCGATTGCAGCGAGTCGATGACGTTCGGTTCGCCGCGCAAATTTGATTTTGCCCGGCAAATTGCGGCTGCGGTCGGTTACGTCGCACTGTGCGGGTTCGATCGGGTGACGGTCGCCACCTTCCCGGACAATGTGGACGACGCGGTTTATCGCGGAGCGTTGCGCGCGGTGCGTGGCCGAAAATCTTCGCTCACTTATTTTCAAAACTTGGCGAAACTCACCGCAAGAGGTTCGGCGAACTTGAACGAATCGCTCCGCCGTGGCGCGATTGAAGCGCGTCAGGCGGGAATGGCGGTTGTGCTGAGCGATTTTCTTGATCCAGCCGGTTACGAGTCCGGTTTGACGGCCCTGATCTCGCGCGGTTTTCAGGTCAACGCGATTCAAATTCTCGCGCCTGAAGAGTTAAATCCAAACACGTATGGCGATTTGCGTTTCATCGATTCGGAAACCGGTGCAACACAGGAAGTCTCGTTCGGAAAATATCGTCTGAAAAATTATCAACAAACCGTGGAAAATTTCTGCCAGCGTTTGCGCGAATTCTGTCAGGGCAGGGGAATTAACATTTTTCGAGCCGGTTCGGATACTTCTCTGGAACAACTGTTGCTCAAACAACTTCGCATCGCTGAAGTTTGGGGCTGATGGGTGAGCCTCAAGGATGGATGACGGACACCTGGCTACGGCTTTGCTTATTCAATTCAAAACGCTTGCGAAAGTTTTGCATCAACTTACGCTGTCAACCATGATTGCCAAACCAGTTGACGTGACCAACCACTCGAGAATTTCTGAGGTGGGCCAGCGCGTTTTAGCCGCCGGAACCATCTCCCGCGATGAAGCGCAATGGCTCTTCGGACTGGAAAGCGCCGCCGATATTTTTGACCTGATTGCCTGGGCCAATCGCATCCGCGAACATTTTAAAGGAAACAAAATCCACCTCTGTTCCATCGTGAATGCGAAGGCGGGTGCTTGCTCTGAGAATTGTAGCTTTTGTGCGCAGTCATCGTTTCATCAAACCGGTTCGCCTAAGTATGGTTTCATTGATCCGCAGCCCGTCGTCGAAGCAGCGGACGAGGCGAATAGACATCAGGTCACGGCCGTCGGCTTGGTTGCGGCGTGGAAAGGATTGAAGGAAGGACCGATGCTGGACGAAGTTTGCGATCGCATTCGTGAACTGGCCAAGACCGGTAAAACCCGACCGGATGCGTCGTTGGGGATTATCAAAAGTCAGGCGGTGGCGGATCGTTTAAAAGAGGCTGGCCTCGAATGTTACGGCCACAATCTGGAAAGCTCGAAACGCTTTTTCCCGAGTCACTGCTCCAGCCACACCTACGAAGACCGCGTCGAGACGATCGGTTATTTGAAGAAGGCCGGTTTGAAAATCTGTTCGGGTGGCATCATCGGCATGGGAGAAACGCGCGAAGACCGTTGCGATCTCGCGTTTTCGCTGAAGGAAATTGGCGCGAATGTCATTCCGATAAACATTTTGAATCCGATCAAAGGAACGCCGTTCGAAAATGTCACGCCGCTCGCGCCGTTGGAAATTTTAAAAACGATTGCCTGTTTCCGTTTCATTTTGCCACGACAGGAGATCATGATTGCCGGTGGGCGCACCGTGAATTTGCGTGATATGCAAAGCATGGTTTTCTCGGCTGGTGCGAGCGCCTTGATGGTGGGAAATTATTTAACGACGCTCAATCAGTCGGTCGAAAAGGATCTCCAGATGCTCAAAGATTTGGGTCTTGATCCAAACTGGGACAGTCACGATTTCGCCGATCAAGCGGACGGGCTGTCGGCTTCGAGGCCGCCGCAGCTTGTCGAAGAAGCAACTCTCGCTTGATGATTTCGAAGAAGCGGTGAAGTTTTGAGAATGGACGATACAGAATTTATTATTCGCCGCGGTTACCAGGGCGAGCCGATTGATATCCGACAGGTTCTTGGCAAAGTCAAAGAAGTTGCCGAACGAACTGGCTGGAAACGCGATTCGATCAGCGTGGTCAATGCCGGCGCGACCCAGGAAGTAGAATTGCTCGCCTATCATCGCGCCAGCAAGGCGTCGCTGCATCGCGTTTATCTTTCCACCGGAATTCATGGTGATGAGCCGGCTGGCCCGGTCGCGATTTTGCAATTGCTGAAAGACAATGTCTGGCCTGGCGGCGTCGATATTTTTTTGTGTCCTTGCTTGAACCCCACTGGCTTTCCTCTGAGTCGGCGCGAAAATGCGCTGGGCATCGATTTGAATCGCGACTATCGCGATTTTAAATCTGAAGAAACCCGCCATCATGTTGAGTGGTTGAAACGTAAACCGCGTTTCGATGTGACGCTTTGTTTGCATGAAGATTGGGAAGCGAAAGGATTTTATTTGTACGAATTAAATCCCGACGGCCAGCCCTCCTTCGCGAAGAAAATCATCAGCCGCGTTGCGGAAATTTCTCCGATCGACCGCAGCCCGGTGATCGACGGTTGGCCCGCTGAAAACGGAGTGATTAATCCACACAAAGACCCATTCGATCGCCCGCAATGGCCGGAAGCACTTTATCTGATCACGAACAAAACACGGCTCTCCTACACCTTGGAAACGCCATCGAGTCTTCCGTTGGAAACGCGAGTCACGGCGCAAGTCAAGGCTGTGCGTGCGGTGCTTGATTCCATCTCCGATCACCCGATTTTGAGAACGGATTAGGTTGCCGACGAAATATTGCCACCCTTTTCGTGGCAAAGTGCAACCAGCCCGCCGAAAGCGTTGCATCCGAGTTTAAGAAAAAGCTAAATCAATTCTCGCAGACGAACGGCGCGGCTTGCTGCGGTATTTTAATTCGGATGAATTGCCGGATTTTTTTCTTTCAATTTTATGCTATCCTGATTGCCGAAAGAAATTTCTGAAAAAGTGGACGACGATCCGCCGGTCATCGAGGCAAACCCGCAGATTTGCCCCACCGTTTCGGAAATTAATTTTGCCAAGCGCCATATCACTGAACTACGCGGTCACTGTGCATCCAACGCCATCCGATAGGCTCGCTCGGTCGCAGCAGTCGCTCCCAAACCAAACATCGAAACCGAATTGCCTCGGTGCCGCTGGCCTCGTGCTTACTTGAACATCGCGTGTTTTCGATTGCCCCCGGAAAGAACATACGCCGTGAGGTTCAGGATTTCTTCCTGCGTGAGCGGGCCGAGCAAACCTTCCGGCATCGGCGAAACTTTCGACGGCTCGATGCTCTTCACTTTCTTGCGGTCGATTGTCTCCTGCTGGAAGGGGTTCGCCGGATCGGTGTTCACCATCACGTTGTCGCCGTCCAGGTTCACGATGACTCCGGTGACGATCTCGCCGTCGTTCTTGGTAATGACCATGGGCACGAATTGTTCGTTGATCTCCTTGCTCGGGTTTAGGATCTGGTCGAGGAAATCGCGCGACGAATAGCGTCCGGCCGCGCCGGTCAGGTCGGGGCCAGTCATGCCGCCTTCGTTGCCAAAACGGTGGCAGGCGAAGCAGCCGACTGCGGCAAACATTTTGCGTCCATTGTCGAAGTTGCGCTTCTTCATTCCGCGCTCGGCGGCAGGCGCAAGTTCGTCGAGTTTCCAATCGGTGACGGTCGTGCGACCGACAAGCGCTTCGGCCATCGCCGCAAGTGGTGATTTTTTATCAGGCTTCTTCGCGAGCACGGTTTGTAGGGCGATTTTTTCATCGGCGCTCAGACTGGCTTCAGCATCGTTGCGGATGAATTCGAGAAACTTCTCGAAGCTCGCTCCGCCGCGATAGTTCGCCGCCTTCAGGAACCACTCGAACTGTTCGGTGCGCAAAGCCGTGGTCCAACCCGTCTTTAGAAAACGCAGTGAGCGAACGTATTCCAATTGTTCTTCCTGCCCCGGCGCGTTCTTGATCATGGCCATCGCCTTGCTTGCAATGGTGGGCGACTGGAGATAGGCCAGCGTTTCGCAGAACATCCAGTTTAGGTCGAAGGTCGGGGCGGGAAACTGTGGGTCGAGTTGCGCAAGGATGCGCTGGATGGTCGTGTCATCCGGCCTTCCAAAGCGCACGAAGGTAATTTCATAGGTGCGGACGAGCGTGAGACGTTGCTCGTGCGTGAGCTTCTTCCAATCGAGCTTTGCCAGCGCATCGAGAATCTTCGCGCCCATCGCTTTGTCGAGTGGCGCGTCGGTGGGCTTGCGATGTTGCGGATCGACGCCGGTGACACGCGTGAGCGCGAGCAGCGCTTCGACCTGGCGTCCTAGATTCTTCTCGGAGAGTGCGCGGTCGGCCCATGTCGTGGCTGGTTGATGTTCAATGGCCACACGCGCGGCCCAACGGATGAAACGATCCTTGTTGTCCAGCTCCGGCCACGCGGCCTTGAGCGCCTTGGGATCTTGCTTGCCGTGGAAGGCTTCGAGTTCGTGGCGAAATTTTCGATCCTTCGCGCCTGCGGACGAAGTCTGTTTCACCAGTGCCGTCGATTCCTTCCCCGTGTAAGTTACGCGATAAAAGCCCGACTGCACCTTTCGCCCGCCGATGGCGAAATACATCGCGCCGTCTGTGGGATGAATGATCGCGTCGGTCAGCGGCAACGGCGCGCCGGAAAGAAATTCTTCCCGCGTCGCGGTGTAGCTGGAACCGTTCGGCTGGAGATGAATCGCGTAGAGCTTGCCCCAGCTCCAATCGAGAGCGAAGAGCGCGTTTTGATATTTGGCCGGGAACTTCGCGCCGTAGCCGAAGGTCACGCCGGTCGGCGAGCCGGGTCCGATGTTGTGAACGGCCGGGAGATTGTCGGGATAAAATTCTGGACGCTTACCCGCGCCATTGCGCCAGCCGTATTCGCTGCCGCTCGTAACGTGGTTGATGCGGGTAGGCCGATACCACGAAGTATTGAAGTCGTATTCCATGTCGGCGTCGTAGGTGAACAGTTCGCCGTCGCGGTTGAAGGCGCCGTCGAAAATGTTGCGATAACCAGAGGAATAGATCTCGAAGTTTTTTCCGTCGGGCGAGAACTGGTAGATGATGCCGCCGGGCGCGAGGCGATCCCGGTTGTGGCCACGGCCATCCGGCATTCGGTAGAGCACATGATCCTCGCCCCAGTTCAAAGGTACGCGGGAGGTACTGGGCAGGGTGCGGTCTGCGTTATTCCCTGTGATCAGGAAGAGCGACTTGCCATCGGGCGCGGGTAGGATGGCGTGGACGCCGTGGTCGCCGCCGGCCTTGATGGCGCGGAGCAGTTCCACCTTGTCGAGCGTGTCGTTGCCATTCGAGGAGGTGATGCGATAGACGCCGCTCGGAATTTTTTTCTCGTAATCATTCACGCCAACGTAGAGTGCGTCGAAAGCCCAGAGCATTCCATTCACGGCGCGAATCTGGGCGGGCACCTTCTCCACCTTCGTGGGGTCGAGCGGCTGTCCTGGCGCGGGCGGCGCGAAGCGATACAGCCCGCCGTACTGGTCGCTGGCGATGATGCGGCCCTTGGGGTCCGTGCAGAGATTCACCCACGAACCTTGTTCGCCGCCGGGGACGGAGTAGAGCAACTCGACGTCGAAATTTTTTGCGGCCTTGATGCGGCTGGGTGGGGTGGCTTTGTTTTCGCCGACGTTACGGTTGGCCGGTGTAACCTCAGCCCCAGAGGAACAAAGGGCAGGAATCGAACAGAGCACGATGGCGACAAATCGAAATAATGATTTCATTTAGGGAAGAATTAAACAGGGCCACTCCGGTGAAGGCAACCCGTCTGTTTGCCGATCATCCTTATTCTTCGGATGATTTCTGTTTTGTTTTGAACTTGCTTCCGACTTGCCGGAGCCGGATTGAGGAGAACGTAATCGAGAAACTTTCTTCGGACGGACGGTTCCCAAACCATCCCAGTCCGACGACCAGATTGGGCTGACCGGGATGCCCCGAGCGTGGACACAACTGTTTGATTTATAGACCTAGCAAAGCGCTCCGAGTCGAAAAGTAGATACTAGCGACGTTCGGTTTGCATTCGGCGGAACTGTTCGGCCGCTTGAATCGCCCGAGCGTCCCCCTTTTCGGCAAGGGCGGCCACTTCATTCATCACTGCGGCGATGGCATCGTTGACCGCAATGCGTTGCTCAGGCGTAAGCAATGGAGCTGCACGCAACTTTTGCAGCCGCGTGACAGCGTCTTCAAGATTTCCACCTTTGAACGATTGGATGGCTTGCCTCATCTCCTGAGCAGGGGCAGCAGAAACGGCGGGCATTTGCGCAGATTGGACTTGGGTCGGCGCGGCGGGCTGACCTGAGGCTGGCTGTTGCAAAACAGCGACGGCTTTTTCAAGTTCACCATTGGCGTCGGACTTCTCGTGGCATCCTGTCAAAATTAATAATAGGGACGCTCCGCAAACAACGATTCCGGGAACAATATTTTTCATTTTCGGATTCCTTTGAAACAATCAGACACTATCTGCCGTCCGCGCTGCCGGGATTACAAAAGAGCCGGTTCTTGGTCAAAATATTTACCTCTTTATAAAACTTCACCGTCTTCAGGTACTCGATATGTCCGTCAACAACTCCAACTGTCGTACCCAAAGAGTGCAGTTTCGTGATGCCTTCGGTGGGATTGCTCGATCCGTCGTTAAAATCCCCAGAACTGGTTTCAAGAGCCTGCCAGATGATGATTGCGTTCTGACGAAATTGGGTGGTCTTGAAAGAAGAACTTCCACCAAAACCACTGACGGCGCCGTTCATCAAATAGCAGCTCAACTTCTGGGTGCGTTGCCGCCACGACAGAGTGTTGGTGTTTTCAACAGGGCATCGATAGGTCCCCATGGTTTTGATATAATCCCACAGCAAGCCACCTTGGTAAGCCAGCTTTGGATCGGCGGCGTATGGTGCGACCGTGATGTTAGGTACCGACCCTTTGGAAGCATCGTAAAGCCAGCCGCGCTGTGTCCACGGAGAATTCCAATTCGGTTCAGGCAAGCGGTCCTGCGAGTCACCAGCATACAAATGCATGGCCAGGGTGATCTGCTTGACGTTGTTCTGACATTGGATCCGCTGAGCCTTTTCCTTCGACTTTGCCAGAGCCGGAAGAAGTAGTGCGGCCAAGATCGCGATGATCGCGATGACGACCAGCAGTTCAATTAGGGTGAACGCTGACTGGCGTAATGGGCTGGCTGATTTCATAGATTTTTTTGCAAACAGAAAACGCCGTGGCTATGCAATGGGTTTCTCATGATAACGGCGTTTTATTAACACAGATGTTGCACTTGGTAACGTTGATTGACAACAGCATTTGCATAACGAATCCGCGCGTCTATACCTCAAATGAGTTACACGCATGGTGAACTCGTGTCGCACGCGGAACCGAAAAAAAGCGCCGCTTAGCCGCAACTACTGGCGGGACAAGCGCCGTTCATGGATGATTTTCCGGCAAATATGCGTTTGACCAATTGATCTCCAGCCGCTACTCATTACCTCGTGAATCGCAATCTAAACCTTCGACTGTCACTAAACTCGCTGCTCTGCGGCGTGGTAGTTGGGTTTTGATTTCGTTCACGAATAATTTTGAAACCCCACTGCTGAACGGCAGTGGGGTTTTTTATTTCTCATACTCTTAATCCTACTCTTAATCTTTCTGCCCAAAGGCGGGAGTGAAGAAGATTAAGATTAGGATTAGGATTAAGAAAAAGGCCAAGCTATGCAGAAAGATCCGTCAAAAAAATATAGTGCGTTTCCGCCCGTGTTGTTGCCCGACCGGCAATGGCCCAATCGCGTTCTCTCTCATGCGCCGATCTGGTGCAGCGTCGATTTGCGCGACGGCAATCAGGCGCTCGCCGTGCCGATGAATGTCAGCCAGAAGTTGGAGTTGTTCCAAACGCTCGTGAAGTGCGGATTCAAGGAAATCGAAATCGGTTTTCCATCGGCGTCGAACACGGAATTTGCCTTCAATCGTTTGCTCATCGAGAAGGGTCACGCGCCGGATGACGTGTGGTTGCAAGTTCTCGTGCAGGCGCGCGAAGACTTGATTGAACGCACCATCGAGTCACTCATCGGCGCGAAGAAAGTCATCATCCACATGTATAACTCGACGTCGCCCGCACAACGCCGCGTCGTGTTTGGCAAATCAAAGGACGAGATCAAAGCCATCGCGGTCAACGGCGCGCAGATGATCAAAGACCGTTTGCATCGCCTCAAAGGCACGGAAGTGATGCTCCAGTATTCGCCGGAAAGCTTCAGCATGACCGAAGTGGAATACGCGAAAGAAATTTCTGAAGCGGTCATGGATGTCTGGCAACCGACGCCGCACCGGAAAATGATTTTGAATCTGCCGGACACCGTTGAGGTCGCGATGCCGAATGTTTACGCGGACCAGATCGAATGGATGTGTCGCAACCTCAAAAACCGTGATTCGCTTGTCATCAGTTTGCATACGCATAACGACCGCAGCACGGGCGTGGCGGCGACAGAATTGGGTTTGCTCGCCGGCGCGGATCGCGTGGAAGGAACACTTTTTGGCAACGGCGAGCGCACCGGAAATCTCGACGTGGTGACGGTCGCGTTGAACCTCTATCAGCACGGCATTGATCCCAAATTGGATTTCTCGAAGCTCAATTCGCTGGTTGAAGTTTACGAACGTTGCACGGGGATGACGGTTCCGCCGCGCCAGTCGTATGCAGGCGAACTGGTGTTCACCGCGTTCAGTGGTTCGCATCAGGACGCGATCAAAAAAGGTCTCGCTGAATGGGAAATCGGCGGGCGCAAACATTGGGATGTGCCGTACCTGACGATTGATCCGGCGGACATCGGTCGCGAATATCGCGAAGTAATTCGCGTCAACAGCCAATCAGGAAAAGGTGGCGTGGCCTATTTGTTGGAGAGCGAATTCGGAATTGATCTGCCCAAAGAAATGCAACG
Source organism: Verrucomicrobiota bacterium (assembly GCA_043775015.1). GTDB lineage: Bacteria > Verrucomicrobiota > Verrucomicrobiia > Limisphaerales > CANJXF01 > CANJXF01. Next base: position 2,948 of record JAYVSV010000180.1, on the reverse strand, counting down.
CGAGTTTGGCCCGATTGCGAATGATGAAGTAGATCGACTTGGTCGCGAAGTTACCGGGACGGAACTGAAACAAATGTTCTGGCGCGAATACGTGGAGCGCACTGCGCCCTGGCAATTACAGAGTTTCGAAACCGAAAGCAAAAATGGCGTCGTGAAGTGCCGTGCGAAATTGGTTTGCGACGGAAAACAGAAAGAGTTTTCCGGCGAAGGCAACGGTCCGCTCGCTGCGCTCGTCCACGGTTTCACGACGGCAGGCGTTCCGCGTTTTGAAATCACGAATTACAGCGAACACGCGTTGAGTTCGGGCGAAGAGGCGGTCGCGATTTCCTACATTCAAATCAAGCAGGCCGGCGGGCGTTCGTGTTGGGGAGCAGGGGTGGACACCAACATCGAACTGGCTTCCGTGAAAGCGGTCTTGAGTGCGTTAAATCGCTTGTCGTAATCCAAGGCGGCGCTGAGCGCATTTCTGTTGGCTGACGCAAACTTTCCGCCCCGCACCGCCTGCAAGCTCTGCTCGTTGTTTTGGTTTTACTGAATTGTATTTCGTTTCTCCAAGCGCAAACCAAATCCGACAATCATTGGTTCAAGGGAAATCTTCACATGCACAGTTTGTGGAGCGACGGCGATCAGTATCCAGAGATGATCGTCGATTGGTACAAGTCGCACGGTTACGATTTTCTCGCCATGTCCGATCACAACACACTGCAAGAAGGTGAGCGCTGGACGAACACGGAATCCAACAAAGCAGGCGCGGAAGGTCTGAAAGGTTACATCAAACGTTTCGGCACAAATTGGGTTGAGCAACGCGGCGCCAATGGAGCGCCGCAGCGGAAGCGCTGGAACGTTAAGAAGTCACGCTCGTTTTCATTTCTCACAACGTCCATTTAGCGGGATGATCAAAGATGCGTTCGGCCTGTGGCCGAATTCTTCTCCCATTTCTTTCGAGCTGCAGGCTCGACGCTACATCTGTTGTGTAGTGTTCGGCCTGTGGCCGAATTTTTCTGGCCGAATCCGGATTTTCGCGCCGAAAGCACAACTTCGGTTTTCACACCCGATCAATCCTGTGAATCTCTCCTTGATAGGGCCAACCTTCCGGCTTGCTGACCAACTTTGCACGAACCGGATTCTGCCAAACATAATTCCACTTTTCCGCGTAGCTTTCGTCCCGCCGCAACAGGTGATCAAAAAATCCCGGCTGCCAAAAACTTTTCAACGGAGCAGGTGTAGCGTTCGGCCTGTGGCCGAATTCTTCTCCCATTTCTTTCGAGCCGCAGGCTCGACACTACAGCGCTGCAGCGCGAATAATATAATTCTCGGCTTCATCATTTTGTAGGGCGTTTGTCCTCAAACGTCCTACAATGTTTGTGCTTCATCCGGCGTATCTACAATTGCTTGAAGTCCGCCCGCGCTTTATCTAATTATAACTCATGCCCGAACGCTCTTCGCAATCACCCGCTTCCGCTGGAACGGTTTCAACAACCACCCCGACCACGCGTTTAATGTCCGTCGATGCCCTTCGTGGCTTCGATATGTTTTGGATTATCGGTGCTGGTGAGTTGGTCAATGCCTTCAATCGCATGAGCCACGGAGGAAAGGACGAAGCCCCGGCTGGTTTTTCAATCACCGGTCTTCTAGCGGAACAACTGGAGCACGTGGACTGGGCGGGATTTCATTTTTACGACATGATTTTTCCGCTGTTCGTTTTCATCATGGGCGTCTCGCTGGTTTTCTCTTTGACCAAACAGATCGAAACTGGCGGGCGCAAAGACGCTCTGAAACGGTTGACGCGCCGATTTGTTTTGCTGTTCGTCATCGCGCTTCTCTACTCGGGTGGGTTTACCAATCCGTGGCCCGATATGCGTTTGCTCGGTGTGCTGAATCGAATCGCGCTCTGTTATTTTTTTGGCGGACTGATCTTTATTTATTTCAAACCGAAAATGATGGCGGGCATCGCCGTCGCGCTGCTTGCCGGCTATTGGGCGTTGATGAATTTTGTCCCGATTCGCGCTATTCAACTCGAGAGCAGCAGCCTTGCAAAAATGGCTGAGCAGAGCGGCGATTCGAAAATGGCGGCGCTGTTCAAAGAGGACAAAAACTTTTCCACAGTCGTAAAAAGTCCGGCGTGGGAGTGGGCGCAAACCGCGTTCGCGAACACGACCAACATGACCAGTGGAAAATTTGAACCGGGTCTCAACGTGGCGAATCATTTCGATTTTCAATACTTGCCGGGCAAGAAGTGGGACACCTATTACGACCCAGAAGGCTGGCTGAGCACCATTCCCGCCATTGCCACTTGTCTCTTCGGCGTGTTCGCCGGATTGCTTCTGCGCAGTGCGAATCACTGCGAAAAATCGAAATTGATTTATCTGTTTTCTTTTGGCGCGGCAGCAGTGCTTTTAGGTTTCCTTTGGGGAACGCAGTTTCCAGTGGTCAAAAAAATCTGGAGCTCTTCGTTTGTTTTGGTGGCGGGTGGCTACAGTGCGATGTTGCTTGGATTCTTTTATTGGGCTGTTGACGTCATGAAATGGCAGACATGGTGCCAGCCGTTCGTTTGGATGGGGATGAATTCGATTACGATCTACCTTGCCAGCAATGTGATCGGTGGATTCCGCAGGCTCGCGGCGCGCTTTGTTGGGGGTGACATTAAAACATTTTTCGAAAACCACGTCGCCATCGGGAGTGGCGATCTCGTGGTTGCATTGGTGGGCTTGCTCCTGGCCTTTTGTTTGGTGCGATTCTTATACCAGCGGAAAATTTTCCTGAGAGTTTAGAAACCCTTGTGATAATTCAAAAGGACAAGCCTGGCTTTTCACGGAACTTGCATTGTTCAATTGGGGTGTGATTAAAAGTGGGTGACGGAGCGCGGACATTCCTGTCCGCCCGCGCGTCCTTCCGCCCAGAGCGCTTGATATTTTAACCAGAGCCTCCGGCGGACAGGAATGTCCGCG
>JAYVSV010000179.1:0-51548 GCA_043775015.1 Verrucomicrobiota bacterium | reverse complement strand
CGAACCCCGGAAGGGGAAGGACGGATGGAAGAAAAGCAAATTACAGAAAGAAATTTACACCGACGGCAATTTATTATTGCCATCGAAAACAAAGTTGATTCCAAAGAGGGCGAAGATCAAACGAATCATGAGTGGGCAGACCTTCAAAGGCGCAAAAAATTAAACCCGAAAGCCAAACTAACAGCTCTTTTTTTAACAGCTGATCAAACCAGACCTAGCAATATGTTTTTTGAGCAAATTTCATGGCAATCCATTGCAAAAATATTTGAATCATTTGCAGGCTTGGCAAAACCACAGCTTGTTAGGGTTTTTGCGCAGCATTACTCAGAAACTCTGCGACGTGAAATCGTTTTGGAAACAGGAAGTGAAAATACAAACCTCAAATGAAAACTCTCGACAAACAAAACATCTGGATGATTACCAATTGGGAAAAACTTCGTCGGTTGGAGAATGCGATGAACCAGGCTCGTGGAAACTGCACCAAACTAATCGGCCAAATTCACGCTTCGGTAAAGCGACGTTTCCCAGCATTGGATCGAAATGAAACTTATTTTTCGCCCAATGAAATTCGTGACTATGGAGGCCAAGCGGCTTTCTCCAGCGGTAAGTGGCCCTACAAGTATCCTAAGTGGCGAACGGGCATTTATGTCTCGGGGATAAGTCTCGATGCGTTGACTGAGGAAAAACAAATCGAGCCAGCAATTTTTATTTGGGTTGGAGTTGGGGAAAATAAAAGGGATGAAAGAGTAGAGGTTTTGCGAGCCCGAATTACCCAAAAGGCCAAGAAAATATTTGCAAACAAAAATCTGCAATGGAAGTCAAACGATGATGACTGGCGGGTGTGTTTGATTTATCCACTACTTGAAGAACGGTCAAAGCTAATAGAATTGCTTGTGAAGAGTGAGGGCAAAGGATTTGTTGATTGCATGGTAAATCACATCAACCGCATGGCAGCATTTATTCCGATTATGGATGAAGTGCTAACGAAATAATATTTTCATTGGTCCCGTTGGGACGATTTCACCACAACGGCAACCGGCTTCTGGATTTACACTTGCCCCCGCTGGGGTTCTGTGTGACAACCCGTTGGCAACGATGAAAACCAAGGCTGACATTGTCGCAAACTGGCTGCCGCGCTACACGGGCACACCGCTCAAGGACTTCGGCAAACACATCCTGCTCGTCAATTTCAACAACTACGTGCAGATGTTCGCCAAGTGGCACAAGGTTCCCATTCGCGGCGCGGACAAGCCGATGCCCAACGCCACGGCCGACGGCATCACGATCATCAATTTCGGCATGGGTAGCGCGAGCGCGGCGACCGTCATGGATTTGCTGTCGTCGATCCATCCCGAGGCGGTGTTGTTCCTCGGCAAGTGCGGCGGGTTGAAGCATGTCGCAAAACTTGGTTCGCTCGTCTTGCCCATCGCGGCGATTCGCGGCGAGGGCGCGTCGAATGATTATTATCCGCCGGAAGTACCGGCACTGCCGGCATTCAGTTTGCAAAAAGCTATCTCGACGACCATCCGCGATCACAAACGCGATTACTGGACGGGCACGGTCTATACGACGAACCGCCGCGTGTGGGAGCATGACAACGAGTTTAAAAAATATCTGAAAAAGATCCGTTGCATCGGCATTGACATGGAGACGGCGACGATTTTCATCACGGGTTTCCACAATGAAATCACGACGGGCGCGTTGCTGTTGGTGTCCGACCAGCCAATGACTCCAGATGGAGTGAAGACCGCCAAGAGCGACGCGAAGGTGACGCAGGCGTTTCTTGATGAGCATCTACGCATCGGCATTGATTCGCTGAAGCAGCTCATCAATCGTGGCCTGACGGTGAAGCATCTGCGCTTCTAAAATTACCAGGTACTTTGCGTGGCTTGATTCTCGGTTGAACGATCGCGGTGAAATCTTGGTTGCAGCGATTGCGTTCTTTTTCAAAAAATAATAACCTCTGCCCATGCCAATCCACCTTCCACCCCTTTCTCGAAGACAATTTCTCACGCGTTCACTAGCGGCCGGCGCGGGCTTGGTGTTGAGTCAAAACCTCTTCGCGGCGAGTCGCAAGGTGGAGGAAAATACCTGGGCGCTTTTCTCCGACACTCATATCGCGGCCGATCCAGCACACATCGCGCGCACGGCCAACATGACTGCGAATCTCAAAGCGGTCGCAAAGGAAGTCATCGCTTTGCCGAAGCGCCCGGCGGCTGTGCTGATCAGCGGCGACCTCGCGTACAATCGCGGCGAGAAAGGGGATTACGAAAATTTCACGTCATTGCTCAAGCCGTTGCGCCAGGCGCAAATGCCGGTTCACCTCGCGCTGGGAAATCACGATAGTCGCAACACCTTTTGGGACGCGTTGAAAAGCGAAGAGGCGCTCACCCGTCCCGTGGTCGATCGGGAGGTGGCGATTCTCCGGTCGCCGCGCGCAAATTGGTTTGTGTTGGATTCACTCGACAAGACGATGGCAACGCCCGGCCTGCTGGGAGAAACACAATTGGTCTGGCTCGGAAAATCGTTGGATGCAAATGGGGACAAGCCAGCCATTGTGGTCGTGCATCACAATCCTGATCGCGGCGGCGACAAAGGATCGCTTCTCGATAGCAAGGCGCTGTTCGAAATCGTTCGGCCACGTAAGCAGGTCAAAGCGCTGATCTTCGGTCACACGCATCGCTGGGCGATTCAGCAGGATGAAAGCGGCATTCACCTGATCAACCTCCCGCCCACGGCGTATCTCTTCGACAGTACGAGTCCGAACGGTTGGGTGCTGGCAAAATTGGAAAAGGACGGTATCGGATTGGAATTGCGCGCGCTGGATCGAACCCACCAAGAGCATGGGCGAGTGATCGATCTGAAGTGGAGAGCTTAAATCTCGGCGGAATCACGTCAGGTGGTTCGTCGGCACGACGGCTAGCGATTTCAAAAAACCGCAGAAAAATTGTTCACGCGATCAGCTTGTCAACCACTTCACCGTGCACGTCGGTCAGGCGAAAATCGCGGCCTTGAAAACGATAGGTCAACTTCGTGTGATCGAAGCCGAGCAGTTGCAGAAGTGTCGCGTGTAAATCGTGGACGTGGACTTTGTCGCGGGCGGCGTTGAAACCAAATTCGTCGCTCTCGCCGTAAGTGATGCCGGGTTTGATTCCGCCACCCGCCATCCACATCGTGAACGCATTCGGATGATGATCTCGCCCATCATCGCCGCCTTGCACCATCGGCGTGCGGCCAAATTCGCCGCCCCAAATCACGAGCGTATCTTCGAGCATCCCGCGTTGTTTCAAATCTTTGATGAGCGCGGCGCAGGCTTGGTCGGTATCGCGACAATTTTTCTTCAAACCATTTACGAGATCTCCGTGTTGATCCCACGCTTCGTGGAAAAGTTGTACGAAACGCACGCCTCGTTCGACGAGTCGTCGTGCGAGTAAACAATTATTCGCGAACGAAGATTTGCCCGGCTCCGCGCCATACATTTCCAACGTCGCTTTGGATTCTTTGGAAATATCCATCAACTCCGGCGCGCTGGTTTGCATTCGATACGCCATCTCGAACGAGTTGATGCGCGTGGTAATTTCCGGATCGCCGACGACGTCAAAATGTTTTTGATTGAGCCGCTTGATGGAGTCGAGCGACTCGCGCTGCATCTCGGCATCCACCCCTTTCGGATTGGAGAGATAAAGAATCGGCTCGCCTTGATTTCGGAAAAGCACGCCTTGATAAAGCGACGGCAAAAATCCGCAGCCCCAATTTGACGAACCGCCGCTCGTCCCTTTGCTGCCGGAACTGAACACGACGTAACTCGGAAGATTTTGTGATTCGCTGCCGAGGCCATAAGTCGTCCACGCGCCCATGCTCGGTCGGCCAAATTGTTGCGAGCCGGTGTTCATAAAAATTTGCGCGGGTGCATGATTGAAAGCGTCCGTGTGCATGGACTTCACAATCGCGATGTCGTCGGCCACTTCACCCAACCGCGGCAAAAGTTCTGAAAGTTCCGCTCCAGATTTTCCGTATTTTGAAAACTTGAATTTCGGCCCCAGCAATGTGGACGACGGATTGATGAACGCCGCGCGATAGCCTTTCAGCAAATCGGCGGGCGGAAGTTTTCCATTCCACTTGGCGAGTTCCGGTTTGTAATCGAACAAATCCAAATGACTGGGCGCGCCGGCCATGAAAAGATAAATCACGCGCTTGGCCTTCGGCGCGAAGTGCGCCGCTTTCGGCGAGAGCGGATTGATTTGCGAAGGCGTAACGGATTTGGCCAACAGGCTTTCTTTCAACAAAGAATTGAGTGCAATCGCCCCAACGCCGACGCCGCATTGTTTGAAAAACCAACGGCGCGTAATTTCATTGCGACGTTCATGGAAAAAATGTTCCTGATTGGTCATGGCTATTCTTTCGTAATTGTTTCGTCCAAATTCAACAGCACGCGTGAAACCGTGGTGTAGGCCGCAAGCTGGGTCGGCGTCGTTCCTTCCGGCAATTTCGGCTTTTCATTTTTTCCAGTCGCGACTTCCAGCGGATTGATCCATCCGTCCGCAATTCGTAATTTCTGGCGTTCCATTAAATCGGTCAACTCCTTGATTTCCTCAGGCGTTGGTTGGCGAGCCACCGTGCGGCGAAAGGCATAAGTGATTCGTTCTGCATCGGTTTTCCCGCCGTCTTCCAAAATTTTTTGCGCCAAAGCCTGCGCGCATTCCATTCCAACAATTTCGTTCAATGTCGTCAGCGCTTGCAGCGGGGTATTGGATCGCATTCGACGAACGCAGGAAGAATCTCCGTTAGGCGTGTCGAACACTTGCAGCATCGGATACGGCGTCGAGCGACGCCGAAACGTATAGAGCGCACGGCGATAACGGTCCGGACCGGTTGCATCCGTCCAAGTGAACGGACCGTAGCTCGCGGGCGGTTTGAAAAGGAATTCCGGCGCAGGCGAGAACACGCTTGGGCCACCCACTTTGTCGCTCAGCAATCCGCTCGAAGCCAAGGCGATGTCGCGCACAATTTCTCCCTCGACACGAAACCGTGATCCACGGGCGAGCAAACGATTGTATTGATCCCGCTCAAAAAGTTCCGGCGTAACTTTGGAAGTTTGTTGGTAGGTGGCCGAATTCACAATCAGCCGGTGAATGTGTTTGAGCGACCACGGTTTCGCAGCAGCCGACGTGAGGAGGCTCTGATCAATTCGTGTTTTTTCAGTTAGAGCCTCGTCGCCTCGGCTGCTACTTGGATTCATTAATTCGCACGCCAGCCAATCGAGCAATTGCGGATGGGATGGAGCTTCAACGCGCAGGCCGAAATCTTCCGGAGTATCGACCAGCCCGAAGCCGAAATAGGTTTGCCAAACACGATTGACCGCAGCACGGGCCGTGGTTGGCGATTTTTTATCCACGAGCCATTTTGCAAAAGTCAGACGGCTATCGTCGGCGTTGGCCGGCAACGCGGGAAGAAAAGCCGGAACGCCCGCATGGACTTCTTTGGTTGGGCTCAACCAATCACCGCGTTTCAACATTTTAGTGGCGCGCTTTTCGTTGCCCGCACCGTTGTTGTCGCGTGCGACCAGGGCCAACGTCGCGGCGCCTTCCGGCCATTGTTTCCAAAGCGCTTCGATTTTTCCGTTCGCCTCCTTCCACTCGGCCAGCGTCGTCCGCCAAAAACCAAACACTGCGGCCACTTGCGTGGGCGACCTTTTCTCGACTGGAATTTCAAAAATTTCCCGGACAATTTTTGGAACCGGGTCCGCCACAACATTCGTCTCACTCGAAACGCTTAAACGAAACCGTCCGAGATTGTGATTTTGGTTGTCGTCGGAATTCCAGCCGCCCAGATTTTGTTGTAGTTTGAAAACAAGCTCTACGCCGTTCGTAAACGCGATCGGTTTGTCCGGTAGAAAAACCGCTTTGCGCGCCTGATTGCGTCGCCCAGGACCGGCATCGATTCCCCATCCGGTATCGCCATTGCCGTCAATGGCGAAGTTGATTGGACCGTAAACGCGTTTCTTGTTGGAACGATCATCGAACTCGGATTCCAAATCTTTTTCCGCGTTGGAAAAGTCTGCCGTCGCTTTCGCAAACTTCACGCTGACTTTGTTGGTTGGATTCGTCGCATCCGTGGCTTCGACACTAAACTCAGACAACGCCGACATTCCTTTCAACGAACGCCCCGGCCCATCGCACGGGAGATTCGGGTCCGTGAATTGTTCGAAGCGAAACGCGCCGATGCTCGCCAGATTATTTGTACCGCGAAAATTCGCCGTCCATTTTGTCGGCGCGTAACTCGACGCGCGAATTGAGCCGTCGGCGTATTGATAATACCGCTCTCCATTATCACCGATGTTCGTCACGACAACGGCCTGCCATGTCGGCTGGTTTGTTTTCGTGACCGCTTCCCATTGCGCCATGCGTTCCTGCCAGTCAGGCGTCCGATGTTTCAAGTCATTTTCGATTTCAGAAATGCTGCGGCGCAGTCCGTCAATCTTCATCAAGTCACCCGGCAAATAGGCCACGCGCGAGGCTTCGTGATCGTTGTTCAGGAACGCGAACATTTTGTAATATTCTTCCTGAGTCAGAGGGTCGAACTTGTGATTGTGACACTGCGCGCACTGGATCGTCAGGCCAAGCACGCTTTTGCCGATCGCGTCCATGCGGTCGAACATCGCGTCCATGCGAAATTGTTCCGGGTCAACACCGCCTTCTTCGTTCAACATTGCGTGGCGCAAATAGCCGGTGGCAACAATTTGTTCCTGCGTCGGATTCGGCAATTCATCGCCCGCGATTTGTTCAATGACAAATTGGTCGTAGGGCAAATCTTTGTTGAAGGCGTTGATGACGTAATCGCGATACGGCCAGACGGCGCGCGATTTATCTTTTTCAAAACCGTCCGAGTCGGCGTAACGCGCGGCATCGAGCCAGTTGCGCCCCCAACGTTCGCCGTAGTGCGGCGACGCCAGCAAACGTTCGACTTGTTTTTGATACGCATCGGGCGATTTGTCGGCAAGAAACCCATCCACTTCGGCAATCGTCGGCGGCAAACCGATCAAGTCGAGCGAGAGTCGGCGGAGCAATGTGATTTTGTCAGCCTGCGGTGACGGTTGAAGTTTTTCGCTCTCAAGTTTTGCGAGAATAAAATTATCGATGGGATTGTGAACAACGCCTTTGACTGCGGGAATTTTCGGGCGAGAGGGGGCTTTAAAGGCCCAGTGATCTGACGCTGCCGTTGTTGAAGAGACTTCGACGGCATCAGATATTCCTGAAAGTAGAAATATCGCGGCCGCACAGAAAAAATAAATGCGAAAAAAACGAATCATGACGCAGAGAAATATTACTCATTTTGTGCGTCGATACGACAGCTAAAATTCAAGGGGTGCAGGGCTGAGTCTGTTCACGGCAGAAGCTCAATCATACCGGGAACTTTTTGAACCGCTGCACCCCAAATATTTTTTTCACTGCAAGCGGCGCGGCGGCTCAGAAGCGATAGGTGATTCCGGCGCGAATCCGATAATCGGCCACGGTTTGCAGCGCGGTGTTGTCGATGCTGGCCGGGAGGTCGGCGCCGATTTCTGCGCTGAATTTTTCTGACCAAGTGAAGTTGATTTGCGGCCCGAGGTAAACGGCCGTTAGTCCCGTGTCATCCGCATCCGTGCCTTGAAAGGTGTCGCGTTTTTTGTGTTCGCCCGAAACGACAACTTGCACGGAGACGGTGGCGCTATCTTCGAGCAACAGATAAACGCCCGGCCCGCCGGACCAGATGAGATCGTTGGCGTAACGATAATCAAAATCGCCGGTGGAACGAATCGCGTATTGGGTGGTGGCCGCGAGGAACGCTCGTTGGTAGCGCAGAAAAATACCAGCGCCAACGATGCCGTCGTAAGAACCAGAGCCAAGAGCGAGGTCGTGGCCGTGAATGCCGCTCTCCGGCGCGCCGGGAACTTCAACTTCGCTGAACTCTTCTTTGAGCCGGTCGCTGTTGCCGGTGGGAAATTTTACGCCGCCGATGATGTTCCAGGAGACGGTAAATTTTTTCTCTTCGTGCCGGTAAAGGCGCAAGCTGCCAAGCAACGAAACGTCGCCAAGACCGGATTCGGTGCCGCGATCAATGGCGAAACCTTCGGGCCGTTTGAAGGCGCGATAAATCATGGGCAGATTAAACTGAAGGCCGACGTGGTCGTTGAAATTATAGCCGGCGTAGAGTTGCGAAATCGAACTGTCGAGGTATTGCCCGACTTCGTTTCGCACTTCGTGGCCATTATCCTGCATCGTGCCGAAGTGCGTGAATTGCTCGGCGACGCCGCCAAAAAATCCCTTGCCGATTTCGCCATGCGCTTGCGTCGCGGAATAAACTGAGCACAAATCGCAGGCATGGACGGAAGTCGCAAATCCGCTGATTAAAATTAAAGACGAATTAAAAATTTTCATAAAATTAAATGGTTTTCAAAAGGAACAGTCGAACGAACAACGTTCGACAAAATTGGGCACAAGGTTCAAGGGCGCAGGGTTAAATTCATTGCGGTAGAAACCAAACTGCGTTTGAAAAATAAGATTTTCACGAGCAACAAGTGCGTGAAAATCTCAGAGCGAGCGGAAAAATTATGCGAGCCGTGGAGGCGGAGAAGGCGGAACAGCGATTCGGACGAGTAGAACAGAAACGCTGGAAAGTGGATTCTGTTTCAAGGGTGGAAAAGAGTAAGTGGCCAGAGCGTTGAGAAATGAATCCAGTTTTTTTAAATCCAACTTCGATTTGGATTCTCCCTCTGCATTCTTCCCCTGTCTCACCCATTGGCACATTTTGCAGGGATGTTTTCCATCAAACGTTTTTGACAAAGCCGCGCCGACAGAATCGTTTTGCGAATAGCTGATGGCCATGCCCGTCCACGCGGCGACTTGCAAAACAGCCCAATGTCCGCCAAGCACACAGACCAGCGCGGCGACTACGAACCATTTTGAAACACGAGCGAACATTGCCTGGAAAAACTATCGCGGAACAATGGGAAACCAAGTCTGATTTCTGTGATTGAAAAAGAAACGTTAAGTTTCAGATAACGTAATCAAGCGCGGACACAGGCTCTGCGGCCAATCTTCCCGCGCGGGCGCAAAGGTCGGCAATGGTGATGTGCTCCATCACTTCGAGGATTTTCGACCGGACCTCCTTCATGACGTTACGAATGGCACAGCGCGCTTCGTCCGGGCATGAACATTTTTCATAAAACCGTTCGCTCACACAACTGATTGGTGCCAGCGCCCCTTCGATGTGACGAACGATTGCCGCCAATGTGATGTCTTGTGGAGGTCGGGCCAGCCGATAGCCGCCAGCGATTCCCCGCTTGCTTTCGATAGCTCCGGTTCTCTTTAAATCGTTGAGAATTTGTTCGAGAAATTTTTTAGGAATATTTTGTTCGTCGGAAATTGTCTGAATCGAAACGACGTTTTCGCCGTGATGAAGCCCAAGAACCAGCAAGGCGCGTAAAGCATATTCCCCACGTTGAGAGAGTTTCATAAGGCATGGTATAATCTCTATCTAATCAGTCAACTTTAAGTTTATTAAATCGTTTTTTACATTATTGTAATTAAATATATTTTAACTCTATTGACATAGTATAGATTATGTTTATGATCCTCGCGTTGGTGATCATTGTCATGGTATGCCGAAAGGCCGACTGGCGAAACCAGAGGCGAACTTAGTCAGCAGAATCCGACCGCAGAACCCGGAGGACTCCGCTTAAACGGAAACAAAATGAAAACAAAACAGGTTCTACGGAAAAACAGTTTTAAATCGAAAATTGCATTCACCTTAATTGAATTACTTGTGGTCATCGCCATCATTGCCATTCTCGCCGGTCTGTTGCTGCCAGCTTTGGCCAAAGCAAAAGACTCAACCAAGCTGATCGGTTGCTTGAGCAACGTCCGCCAAATCGGTTTGGCGTATCAGGGTTTTCTGGGGGACAACGCCGACCGTTTTCCAGCGTATGTGACCGAGCGAACTGCGCCCGCCGGCACTCCTGACACTCCCGAAAATCGCGCGCCGTTTTCGTATCGCCAGATTTTGATTCCTTACATCAGCACGTCCTCGAACGTTTTCAAATGCCCAAACGGAATTCCATGGTCTCCACCGCAGACCGGCGCATGGTTCACGACGGATTATGGTAACAACCACAACGAAGCAAATCTACCTGGCTCATCTCAGCAAGCGTGGTTTCTGGCCAATCCAGACTTCGGATTCAACGAAACCGTTTCTGCGGGTGCGTTGAGGCGTCCGTCGGAATTTATCATCCTGGGCGATGCGGGACGTTCTGACGGCACGGCGTCGCGCGGCGGAATGTATCCGCAACCGTGGGCGTTTGATGTCAGTTCGCAGGCGCGGATGCTGGGGCGGCATCGGAAAGGCACGGCGAACATCACCTATTCGGACGGCCACGCGAAAAGTTCGCTCACGAACAAAACCTGGCGCACGCAACAGGACAACGATTGGCGTCGTTACCAGATGACCAGCGATATTCCATAAACTCTGAACCAAATGAAAGTTAAGCCTTCAATTACACCTGATTCATGGGAAGATTTGGTACGCCACCAAGTGAACTCACTTCGCTTCGGGGTCGTGCAAATCGTGGTGCATGAATCAAAAGTGGTTCAAATTGAAAAGACGGAGAAAGTCCGTTTGCCGATTGATTCCCAGGTTTTTTCCCAAACGCCGGATTTGATTAGAACCAACTTGAAAAAATCATGAAAAATAATTTTATTTTGATCGCCAGCGCGCTGCTTGCGTTTGGTTTTGTTGCAAAAGGTTTTGCGCAGAAAAAAAGCCAGCCGTTGCTGAATGTTTCCTACGATCCGACGCGGGAATTGTATAAGGATTTCAACGCCGCTTTCACCCAACATTGGAAAGCTAAAACCGGCCAAACGCTCGACCTCAAACAGTCGCATGGCGGCTCGGGCAAACAGGCGCGGTCGGTGATTGATGGTCTTGAAGCGGATGTGGTGACGCTCGCATTGGCTTACGACATCGATGCGATCGCCGAAAAAGCGCGCCTCTTACCCACCGATTGGCAAAAGCGATTGCCCAACAATAGTTCGCCCTACACATCCACGATTGTTTTTCTGGTGCGCAAAGGAAATCCGAAGGGGATCAAAGACTGGGACGACCTCGTGAAACCCGGCATCGCGGTCATTCCTGCGAATCCAAAAACTTCGGGCGCGGCGCGTTGGTCTTACCTCGCGGCGTGGGGTTTCGCGTTGAAAAAGCATAACGGCGACGAAGCGAAGGCCAAAGAGTTTGTCACCAAATTCTACAAAAATGTTCCCGTGCTTGATACCGGCGCGCGCGGGGCGACCACGACGTTCATTCAGCGCGGCATCGGTGATGTTTTAGTCGGTTGGGAAAACGAAGCGATTCTTGCGCTCGAAGAATTGGGCAAAGGCGAATACGAATTGATTGCGCCATCCGTCAGCATTCTGGCGGAGCCGCCCGTTGCCGTGGTGGACAAATTTGCGAAAAAACATGGCACCGAAGCGATGGCCAAGGCGTATCTCGAATATCTCTACTCGCCAGAAGGCCAGGAAATTGCCGCGAAAAATCATTATCGACCGCGCCTCGAAAGCGTGGCGCAAAAACATGCCGCCGATTTTCCGAAGCTGAATCTTTTCACGATCGACGAGGTTTTTGGAGGTTGGGCGAAAGCCAACAAAACGCATTTCGCAGACGGCGGAGCCTTTGACCAAATTCAGCAAGCCAACCGCTAACATTGAACTCAAAAATAATTTGATGAACACGACAATTCAGGCTGAATTTCCTGTTGTGGAAAAAACAGTTTCTCAAAAAAGTGCGCTTGACCGGATTCTTTCCCCATTGGAACAGATTGCGGGAAACTCCGACAATTTGTTGAGTAAACCTTTTGGAAAATTTGAACGCGCTGGACAAACTTATTCGTTGCCTCGCTACATTTATCTGGGGGAAAAAGGCGGCGGCGACATCATTCGCGTCGGCATTTTTGCCACCCTTCACGGCGATGAACCGGAAGGCGCGCTGGCTTTGACGCGGTTTGTCTCCGCGCTCGAAGCGAACCCTGAAATCGCCAAAGGGTATGCGCTTTTTATTTATCCGATTTGCAACCCGACCGGTTTCGAGGACAGCACGCGGAATTCGCGGAGCGGAAAAGATTTAAACCGCGAGTTCTGGAAAAACTCCACTGAACCGGAAGTGCGTTTGCTTGAAACGGAAGTCTGGACTCATGCGTTGGATGGAATTATTTCGCTGCATGCGGACGATACCAGCGACGGCCTTTATGGTTTTGTCAACGGGGCGGTGTTCTCCGAAAATCTACTCGAACCGGCGTTGCGCGAGGCGGAACAATTTCTCCCACGCAATCGAAATGAAGTGATCGATGGCTTTAAAGCCCGCGAAGGAATCATCACGGAAGGTTATCACGGCGTTCTGCAGGCGCCTCGTGGTTTGGCTCGCCCGCCCTTTGAAATCATATTTGAAACTCCACAGAAAGCTTCGTTGCATCGTCAGGTCGAGGCAAACGCAGCCGCGCTCCAGGCCATTCTGGTGGAATACCGCTATCTCATGGCAATCGCCCAAAACATTTAACGAAATATGATGCGCTCCGTTCTTTCAGCAATATCGCAGCCGATTCTTCGCTCAGAGGTTGCTAATAAAACGCCAAAATAGATAGCCTCAGCTGACTCATGTCCGAAAAAATATATAATCCACTGCCCGGCTTCGGGTTGACAATGGGTTATACCATTTTTTATTTGAGCGCACTGGTGCTGATTCCAATCGCCGCGCTGTTTCTAAAAACCTTTGAACTTTCCTGGCCCGAGTTTTGGAAATTAGTGTCGGAAGAACGCGCACTCGCCGCTTACAAACTAACCTTTGGCGCAGCAGGAATCGCCGCCGTGATCAATGCATTCATGGGCACACTGCTCGCCTGGGTTTTGGTGCGTTACGAATTCCCCGGAAAACGGTTTATTGATGCGCTCGTGGATTTCCCATTCGCTCTGCCCACGGCGGTGGCCGGGTTGACCCTGGCTAACATGTTCGCCGCAAATGGCTGGCTCGGAAAATTTCTTTTACCGCTGGGAATCAAAGGCGCGTTCACGCCGCTTGCGGTCGTGATCGCATTGACGTTTGTCGGCCTGCCTTTTGCGGTACGCACTCTGCAACCGGTTTTGCAAAATCTGGAACGCGAAGTTGAAGAAGCCGCCGCGACACTGGGATCGAGCCGGCTCAGGACTTTTTGCGCGATCCTAATGCCCACACTATTTCCCACCATAGTGACAGGATTTGCGCTGGCGTTTGCGCGTGCGGTCGGCGAATACGGTTCCATTGTGTTTGTCTCGGGCAACATCCCGTTTAAAACCGAAATTGCGCCCTATCTCATCGTTATTCGCCTTGAGCAATACGATTATCATGGCGCAACCGCGATCGCTGCAGTGCTCATGGTTATTTCCTTCGTCATTCTGGCGTGCATCAACTGGCTCGAAGTGTGGGCAAGCCGTTTCAATCACTAAATGGCTGGCGCAATTAAATCTCGAATCGGCCAGCGCAATGTCGCATCGCGACGCGGCGTCGAAGAACATCCATTCGCCAAATGGACGCTGATCACCATCGCGCTTGTCTTCACCGTCGTATTTTTGTTGCTCCCCCTCGCCAACGTTTTCGCTCAAGCCTTGAGCAAAGGGATCAAGTTTTATTGGCAATCATTGAGTGAACCTGATTCCTGGTCCGCCATTCGGCTCACCCTGCTGGTCGCGGCAATCAGTGTTCCATTAAACCTTGTCTTTGGTCTCGCAGCGTCCTGGGCCATCGCGAAGTTCAATTTTCGAGGTAAATCCATTTTAATCACATTGATTGATCTTCCCTTCGCCGTGTCCCCGGTGGTTTCAGGTTTAATGTTCGTCTTACTTTTCGGTTTGCAGGGTTACCTCGGTCACTGGCTTGATGCGCGCGATATCAAAATCATTTTCGCAGTGCCCGGTATTGTTTTGGCGACGGTGTTTGTCACGTTTCCCTTCGTCGCCCGCGAACTGATTCCCGTGATGCAGGCGACCGGCGCAGAACAGGAGCAAGCCGCGATGACCCTCGGCGCAAGTGGCTGGCAAACGTTCTGGCATGTCACCCTTCCGTCGGTGAAATGGGGATTGCTCTACGGCGTCATTCTTTG
The DNA here is from genome assembly GCA_043775015.1 of Verrucomicrobiota bacterium. GTDB lineage: Bacteria > Verrucomicrobiota > Verrucomicrobiia > Limisphaerales > CANJXF01 > CANJXF01. The sequence continues at coordinate 37,387 of JAYVSV010000179.1, read as the reverse complement.
CAACGCACGAGCGATGGGCGAATTCGGCGCCGTCTCGGTTGTATCGGGACATATCACCGGCCTGACCGACACGATGCCGTTGCGCGTGGAAAAACTTTACAACGAATACAATGCTGCGGGGGCCTTCGCGGTGGCCAGTTTGCTGGCGCTGCTGGCGCTTTTTACGCTCGCTTTCAAAACGTATCTGGAATGGCGAACCCAAAGAGAATATGAACTCGCCGAACGCGCGGTTGCCCCGGAAAATAACATTGTTCTGAGATGAGTATCGAAATTAGAAACGTCAGCAAAAAATTCGGCGAAGTAGCCGCTGTCAACGACGTGAGCTTTTCCGTAAAAGATGGCGAACTCGTGGCGTTGCTCGGGCCGAGCGGCGGTGGAAAAACCACGGTGTTGCGGATGATCGGCGGATTGGAAATTCCGACCGAGGGCGATATTTTTATTCGCGGCCAGCGCGTCAACGACATCAAAGTCCAGAAGCGCAACATCGGTTTCGTTTTTCAAAACTACGCGTTGTTCAAGAACATGACCGTGTTCAAAAACATCGCGTTCGGTTTAAAAATTAAAAAATGGAAACGCGCCGACATTGACGCGCGCGTCGCTGAATTATTGAAGCTGCTCGATTTGCAAGGATTGGAGAAACGTTATCCCCATCAGCTTTCCGGCGGACAACGTCAGCGCATCGCCATCGCGCGCGCGCTTGCGCCGAAGCCCGACGTGTTGTTGCTCGATGAACCGTTCGGCGCGGTGGACGCAAAAATTCGCCAGGAGTTGAGGCAATGGCTGGTTCATCTGCATCACGATTTGAAAGTGACCACGCTGTTCGTCACGCACGATCAGGAAGAAGCGATGGAAGTTTCCGATCGCATCGTCATTTTTTCCAAAGGCAACCTGGAGCAAATCGGCACGCCTCGTGAAATTTACGAGCAACCCGCGAACGAATTCGTCGCTCGCTTCGTGGGCGTGATGAACATTCTTGAACTGACGGTGCAAGGCGGTTTGGCTCGCAACAATGAGATAGAATTTCCCGCGCACGGCTTGAACGCGGGCCAGAAAATGCGAATTGGTTTCCGGCCCTACGCCGTCCAGGTTTCGCCAGACCTGACCGCCTACCGCTACCAGGCCGTGTTGCGGCACACCTATTTTCTCGGGATCATGTTGCGGCTGGAACTGGTTTTGCCGAGCGGGTTGATTTTGCGTTCGCGCATCAGCAAAGAAGATTATGCGCGAATGGGATTAGCCGACGGCCAAAAAGTCTCGGTGCAAATCCGCACCTATCGGATTTTATCGAAAGAAGAAGGCCTCGGGGATGAAGTCGCCACCACCTACGAAACGTTTCCTTCGATCGGCGAAGGAATTTAACCGCTGCTTCGCTTGGTCTTACCCGAACTCCGCGTCGCAGTTTTTCTGTACGGTATTGCGGGTGGAAATTTTTCAGAAAAAATGGTGCATCGGGAGGGACTTGAACCCCCAACCGTCTGATCCGAAGTCAGAAGCTCTATCCAATTGAGCTACCGATGCAAAAAACAGAATTGTTTCTGTCATGCGCCAGCGTAGCGCACCCAGGAAATAAAAGACACCAAGATTGCAAATGCAACCTTGGTGTCGGTGAGATACGGATAACCAACGTCTATTTGGCGACGTGGCCGGAGACGAGTTTGGTCATCTCGAACATGCTGACGCACGCTTTGCCGTTGAACACTGCTTTGAGAGCGGCGTCCGCGTTGATCATCGTGCGCTTCTTTTTATCCTGCAATCCATTCTTACGAATGTATTCCCAAAGCTTCTTCGTCAATTCGGTGCGAGGCAGCGGCTTGGAGCCGACGACTGCAGCGAGCTTTTCGTCCGGTTGAACCGGCTTCATGAAAGCTGCATTGGGTTTACGTTTCGGTGCTTTTGTTGCTTTTGTTTTTGTAGGTGCTTTAGCCATATCTGTTATTTGAACTGGTTTAAAAAAGAAGCAATCCCAAAATTCAACTTTTACGAGGTAAATTTTTAGGGCTTCGCCGGTGCGGGAGCGGTTTCAGCGAGTTTCCGTTTCGCTAATTGCGACTTCAGGAAGGTGTCGGTCGTCGCGGATTGCCACGCCGAGAACCACAAATCTCCAAGAAATTGTCCACCGACCAGCAATTGTTGCGTGACGAAAGCGCGGCCTTTTGAGCCGGCTTCTCCGTGATCCGAGAGGGCGCCGTTTTTGTTTAATTGATAGAGCGGCTCCACCAATTTGTGCTGGTCGAGAACGAAGTTTATCACGGTCGGAAAAATATCCGGCGAGGCTGCATTCGGCGAGGTGGCCGAAAGAACTTTCGCGGGTCGCACTCTCGAACGCATTTCAGGAAAACGAATGCCGGCACGATTCAAATATCCTCCGTCCACCCAACCGTGAATGCTGGAGTTGGTCGCGTAATTTTTTGGATTCGCTCCAACCCAACCGTGATGATGAACCGTGGTGTGCAACGGCTGCGTGGAGTCTCCGGCGAAGTGGCCCATCACGCCCATGATGTAGATAATGTTTTGCTGCGCGTTGGCGATTTCCTCAGGGGTGCCGTCGGCTTCAAAAGTTTTAAGATACGAAAATCCTGACTTAAGTTTCCCGTAATATTCCGTGAGAGTCCATGGCAGCAACCCAACCAGCGTGCGCGTTTTATCTTCGTTCTTGGCCTCGTCGATGGGCGGAAAATTCTGCGGATGAGCCGCGCGCGCCACGGCGAGTTGCCCGATGAATTCGTAACGAAAATGACTGAGTGCGGCAGGCGCAAGTTTGTAATGTTCCAACTCGTCGAGATCAATGTAGTGATCGGGGCCGTTGAAATGTTTGAGCGGCAAATCGGAAGTGTTGCGCCAGCGGTCGGGTTCTCCCGCGAGAAAAGTGATTCTTTCCTGCACGGCTGGCGAACGGACAAACGCCGGGAAATTGGCCGGCAACGAAGCAAGCGCAATCTGGTTGACCATGCGATGGCCTTCGTAATCCCAGGCGAAAGCGGTGAGTGAGCCGAACAAAATAATTCCAGAAACCGCGCTGAGAATTTTTTTCATGGTGAGTCTAACGTTTCCGGCGGCGGGCAGGTCCGAAGAAGTAGCCGCCGCTGAGCCGAACGCCTTTAACTTTTCGTTCGTAACCTTGCGGTTGTCCGGGTTTGCCCTCTTCAAACAACGCCGTGTAGTTGTAGGTGAAATCTTCCAGTTTAACGCGCGCAATTTTTTGGCTGATGAAACGTTCGATCGCATAAACATGCTGTGAATCTTCGGCCACCATCAATGTGAAGGCGTCGCCAGCGGCTTCCGCGCGACCCGTCCGGCCGATGCGATGGATGTAATCTTCCGGATGTTGCGGCACGTCGTAGTTGATGACGTGACTCACATCGGCAATGTCCAAACCGCGCGCGGCAATATCCGTTGCGACAAGAACTTCGTAACGGCCATTCCGAAAACCGTGCAAAGCCTCTTCGCGTTCGCGTTGAGTCCGGTTGGAATGCAACACGGCAACCGCGTGAGTATTTTTCTTGAGCAAACCCGCAATGCGATCCGCACGATGTTTGGTTCGGCAAAAAATAATGACCGACTCATAATTGACCCGGTCCAAAAGCGCGCGGAGCAAATCGGATTTCTGATCTTCGGCCACGGGGTAAATGACATGCTTCACCGTTTCCGCCGGAGTGCGTCGCGCCCCGATCTCGATCGTCTCAGGCTCGTGCATGGCCCAATTGATGAGCGTTTCGATTTGTGGCGGAATCGTTGCGGAAAAAAGTGAGGTTTGCCGTTTGCGCGGACAGCGTTCCACAATCCGACGCACGTCAGGCAAGAATCCCATGTCCAACATGCGATCGGCTTCGTCGAGCACGAGGTGTTCGACTTTATCAAGTTTGCATGTGCCTTTCTCGATGTGATCCAACAAACGTCCCGGCGTGGCGACGAGAACATCAATGCCCGTTCGGAGCGCATCCATTTGTTTGCCGTAACCGACACCGCCAAATACGACGGCCACGCGCAGGTTTGTAAAACGCGCAAAATCGCGAATCGCCGTTTCAACCTGCGCCGCCAGTTCGCGGGTCGGTTCGAGAACCAAAACGCGGGTGGCCTGGCTGTGCTCACCGAGCTTGGAAAGAATCGGCAACGCGAACGCTGCGGTTTTTCCGGTGCCGGTTTGCGCACTGCCGATGACATCTTTTCCGGCGACAATCAGCGGGATGGCGCGGAGTTGAATGGGAGTGGGATCGACATAGCCCATCGCTTTGACTCCCTCAAGAATCGCCGGTGAAAGTCCAAATTTGCTAAAGGCCATAATTTATTTTCCGCACCCAAACCGATCTCAATGCATTACGCACTGGGTGTCGCAGTGGGCGCTGGTTCCTCGACAGGTTCAGGGCGAGTTACTTCGCCGCCGTCGTTGGTTGAAGCAGTTTCAGCGGGGACAGGCTCCGGTCGAACAGCTTCTAATTCCGCCATCTTCGGTTCAATTTCCTCGATGCTCGCATTCGGGACAGCTTCCATCTTTGGATCGGTCGCTGGTTTGCCATTCCCAGCAGGGACTTTGGGTTCCGGCTTCGGTGGTTTCGGTGCGGGCTTTTTGGCGGTTTCCAAAAGTCCGTCCGCAAATTCAATCACATGTCCTTGGTGAATCAACCAATGCAAATCGCCGATGATGGCCGTTTGTTCAGCCGTCGGTTCGCTGCTTTTTGGATCTTCCGCACCAGCCACCGAGGGCGCGAGGGCTTCAATCAGTTTCCGTCGCGAACACTTCGGGTTGGCGTTGATGAACTCAACAATCTTCTTCACGCCATCGGAAACAGGCGTGGTTTCCAGATCGAGAAAATGTGGGCGCGCCACCGAGACGTGCGTGATGGTTTTGTTTACTTTGAAAAACTGCAACCCGCGTTGGGCAAACAACTGGCTGAGAATCGTGGCCAGTTTGATGGGAAAACGGCGTTGCTCTTCCCACGCTTCACGCAGCAATCGTTGGAGCGCAGGCGAACGCACCAGTCGGCTCGCCGGACCGCTCAAGGTGTGTGACTCGACTTCTTTGATGATGCTGGCGAGATGGGTTTCGCGAAAATGTTTTTCCACCTGCTCGCGAGTTTGAAGCCGTGTTGCCTCCGGGACATTCAAGCAAACGAATTCTGTCTTGAAACTTTGATCGTCGATCCATTTTTTAACAATGGCTTCGTCCTTCACGATTTTTACTCGTGATTTGAACGACTCGAACGGCAAACGCGAGAAGCGTTCGGCGTGAAGTTTACGCAACTGGTTTTGGTAATCGTGATAGTTCGGCGGGCCGAGAATCAGACCGCTCATGCCGCACTGCGCCACAAAAGTGTAAGTGCCTTTTGGCGGGTCGGTCGGAGTGCGGTCAGCTTGGTAGAAAGTGCCGAAATGTTTTTCGAGAATGTGCGCGAATGCTTCGGCTTCGGAAAGCCACAGAGAATCGTCGAGCGCGCAAAGGAACAGCGATTGCGCAATTTTCCCGTCGGCTTTTTTGATGACGTCGAACTTGACCTGTTGCCGCTCCGGCTTTTGCAAAACGAGTTTGGCAATTTCGAAAAGTGGATACGCGCGACCGGTCATTTTAATTTGCCGCGTCAACGACTCGACCCCTTTTTCATCGGGCAACAACGTCAGGGAAAGTTCGGGCAACGGTTCGGGTGCGCGGCGTTCCTGCGGTTCGTCACGGCGAAAACGTTCTCCACCACCGCCACCTTGCGGGCGTCGTCCATCTTGAGGCCGGGCGCCACCGGGTCCGCCACCACTGCGGTTGTCGCGTGGGCCACCCGATGGGCCGCCGCCACCGGGACGGGGTCCTCCGAAACTTCGGCCCGGGGGGCGCGTGCCGCGCCGACCTTCGTCTCGCGCGGGGCGATCATCGCCGGCGTGTTTGGCGTACTTGTTTACGTTCGGAGATTCCTGAGCCCATTTCGGGAGGAAAAGCTTGTCTAAATCAAATTCGGATTCTGGAGATATACTCATGATTACGTCAGGCGCTAGGCACCTCGAAATGCTTGCAACGGTAGGATGGATTGGCTTTTTACGGATTGCAAGCGTTGTTGACTGCTGGGGATGTTGTTAAAACCGCGCGAGCCATTCCAATTTCTTCACGCGTTCGTCGATGGCTTTACGGGTAATGCGGGTGGTGAACTTCAACCCAAACCCTTCGCAACAGAAGGACGCCACCACACTGCCGTAAATCATTGCGCGACGAATATTTTTCTCAATCGGACCGCTCGCGGTCGAGAGATAGCCCATCATTCCGCCGACGAATGAATCGCCTGCGCCGGTCGGATCGACCACGTGTGGTAATGGAAAAGCGGGAGACAAAAATAAGCCGTCGCGCGACGAAAGAATGGCTCCATGCTCACCCTTTTTCACGATCACAAACTTTGGCCCGAGCTTGTGGATTTTTTTTAGCGCGACCAGAAGGTTGTCTTCCTTTGTGAGTTGGCGCGCTTCGGAATCGTTGAGGACAAAACCATCGACGCGCTTGATCAGCTTGAGCAAATCGGGCAGCGCAATGTTCAGCCAGAGATCCATCGTATCGGCGACGACGAATTTCGGGCGGCGCATCTGGTCGAGGACATGGCTTTGCAGCGACGGCGCAATGTTCGCCAGCAGAACGAAATCGGATTTTTGATACGACGCGGGAAGTTTTGGAGAAAAAGTTTCAAACACGCCGAGTTCGGTGGCGAGCGTGCGGCGATTGTTCATGTTCACCTCGTATTCGCCCGACCAATGAAACGTTTTGCCATCGACGATTTGCAAACCTTCCAGATCAATTTTGTGCTTGCGATACAGGCTGACATAGCGCTTCGGAAAATCTTTCCCGACGACGCCGACGAGTTTCACCGGCGCAAAAAAGCTCGCGGCGACAGCAGCATGGCTGGCGGAACCGCCGAGCAAACGCGGATTTTCTGCTTGGGGAGTTTTAATGGAATCGAGTGCAGTGGAACCGACAATTAGAACGCTCATTAAATATTTCTCGTTTAGTTAAAAATCTCTGAAATCCAATTAACGGTAAATGTCGCGACGATGCCCGACCGTTAACAAATAAATTTCTTCTTTGGCAACATCAAATTCATAAATCACGCGATAATCGCCGACGCGAACGCGGAAAGAATCGCTGCCACTCATCCGATAATGAGGATACTGCTGAAGCCGCAGTCCGATTTCGTCAATTTTTGATTCGATTTGACGTTGAACATCCACAGGAAGACGCAAAAATCTTTTATCAAAGGCAGAGAAATAAATTTGCTGTGCTTTCACTCAGGGAGTCTGGCGGACGCGAGGTTTTTTGCCGGCATTCATTTCCGCCTTCGATTGCTCGATGTCGGCTACGAATTCTTCCTTCATGACTAATTGATCTTCCAAAAAATTTTCGAGCCAGTCATGTACTTGCAGCATTTCCTCGCGGGAAAGGCGGCTCAGGGCGGTTTCGATTTCAGCTACGGTACTCATAGAAATTATGTGGAATTATTTGGACGCCTTCGTTTTTCCGTTGCTCTGTCCTTTGACGTGAAAACCGATGACGAGCATTAAATCAATGAGATTAGCGGTGTCGCGTTGATCCCAGACAGTTAGCATCCGAGCATTGGGAGAAACAGAAATGAAGTCGCGATGGGGAACTTTCAATGCCCGCCCATCCGCCAGGTTTATAGAAAACGGCTTGAAGGGATTCGCTTCGATTAGCTCACGCAATGTGTCTGCTTTCACGGTGAAAAAATATCAGGGAAAAAGAAACAAACAAGTCGCGGTTTTATTTCAACCGCTTGCGGAACTCACGACAGGTTTGCGCGATGTTTTCTGAATTCAAAATGGCGGAAACGACGCAAATCCTTTTCGCGCCAGTGGCCATAACTTCATCGAGATTTTGCAAATTGATTCCGCCAATGGCGAACCATGGGATTTTTACCCCGCTTTGCGGGGCCGCAGCCCAACGGACATAATCCAGCGTGACCGGTCTGGCGGTCGGCTTGGTTCCGGTTGCGTAAATCGGGCCGATGGCAATGTAGTCTGCGCCAGCGGCGACGGCGCGTTCGGCTTGGACTGGCGCATGAGTGCTGAGGCCGATTTTAATATTTGTAGCAGCCGACGTGAGGAGGCTCTGACTAGATTCCGCGTTTTGCGTTCCATGTTCCGAATTAGAATGAGCCTCGTCACCTCGGCTGCTACGAGTTTTGAGTTGGGAAACGTGCGTGTAGCCCGCGTCGAAAAAATCTTCCTGGCCGAGATGGCAAAACTCCGCGCCGATTTCCTGCGCGATTTGTAAATGGTCGTTGATGACGAGCGGAATTCCCGCGCGCTGTGTGATGGGCAGAATTTTTCCCGCCATACGCCGGATTTCGTCAGACGAAGAATTTTTGGCGCGAAGTTGAATGATGTCCGAACCGCCATCGCAAAGTTGTCGCGCAACCGAAGCTACGTCGCGACCGTTCAAGTAAGCGCTATCGACGAAAGTGTAGAGATGACAATCAGCGAGAGGTTTCATTCTTCCTACGCCGAACTCAAATCACGAATTTTGTAGTACAGAGAATTCTCAGCGAACATTGATATCTATTTTCTCGGTCGGCTTGGTCGGTTCTAAATTCAAGTCGAAATAGAGTTGGTGAGGAACTGAGACGCGATCCCTAACGCTGGCAAAAACTTTAGATTGCTGATGTTGCCCGGGTTTAACAGGATTCGCTACGATTCTAGTGACTTGGTTTCCTCGAAATTTTCCATCTGCATCCGCCCATAAAATAATCTCACCGACTTTGTTGGTAATCGTCGCAACGTGTTCGCCGTTCACTTCGATACGGCATCCTGGGTCGCTGACTTCCACAGCGACGCGGTAACCACGATAACCTTCCCGGTTTCCCAATGCGCGATCGTACCAATCTCGTGCATTTGGATTCACGGGAGTTGGTGTTTCGCATCCTACAACGAAGAAAAATGCTAAGGCAATGAAAGGGCTGATTTTCATGGCGTTGAATATTGCGATGACGTTCCCCGGTGTCCAGCGGGAATGTCTTTTCGAATTACGCCTTTTCTTCAATCAACTCCCGACGTGCGCCGCCTAAAAGTTGTTCGATGAAATTGGTGGAGTAAACGCCGCGACGGAAATTCGGGTCCTGCAAAATGGCTTGCTCGAAGGCAATCGTCGTTTTGATGCCGGTAATCATGTATTCGCCGAGGGCGCGGCTCATTTTGTCCATGGCGTCGCGGCGGTCTTTGCCGGTCGTGATGAGCTTGCCGATCATGGAATCGTAAGTCGGCGGAATGGTGTAGCCCGCGTAAACATGGCTGTCGAGACGCACGCCGCGACCGCCGGGCGGATAATACATTTCGATGCGACCGGGGCAGGGGCGAAAATCGTCGAAAGGATCTTCGGCATTGATGCGACATTCGATGGAATGACCTTTGAAATGGACATCGCTTTGAGAAAGGCGCAGCGGTTCGCCCATCGCGATCATGATTTGTTGTTTGACCAGATCGATGCCGGTGACTTCTTCCGTGATCGGATGCTCGACTTGAATGCGCTTGTTGACTTCGAGGAAATAGAAGTTTCCTTTGTCATCAACGATGAATTCGACGGTGCCGGCGTTGGTGTAGTGAGCGAGTTGCGCGATTTTGACGGCGGCTTTGCCCATTTCCTTGCGGAGCTTGGGAAATTTGTTGTCAATTAATGGCGAAGGTGTTTCTTCGATGACCTTCTGGTTGCGGCGCTGAATTGAGCAATCGCGTTCGCCGAGATGAATGACATTTCCGCGAGTGTCCGCGAGGATTTGAAATTCAATGTGGTGCGGGTTTTCGATAAATTTCTCGATGTAAACGCCGGAATTGCCAAAACATTTTTCCGCTTCGCTCCGTGCAGTGTGATAGCCTTTCACTAAAGAAATATCGTTGTGCGCCACACGCATTCCGCGTCCGCCGCCGCCCGCGACAGCTTTGATCATCACGGGATAACCAATTTTTTTCGCCGTGGCCAAAGCGACTTGCTCGGTTTCAACGGTGCCCTCGGAGCCAGGAGGAGTCGGAACGCCGGCTTTTTTCGCCAGATTGCGGCTCACGGCTTTGTCTTCCAACGCATTCATGGCGCGGGAACTTGGGCCGATGAACCGGATGTTGCAGCTTTCGCAAACGTCCGCGAAATGAGCGTTTTCGGACAAAAATCCATAGCCGGGATGGATGGCATCGACGTCCGCAATTTCCGCCGCGCTGATGATTCGGTCAATGCGTAGATAACTTTCCGAACTCGCCGCCTTCCCGATGCAGATCGCTTCGTCTGCCATTTGCACGTGCATCGAATTCGCATCGATTTCCGAGTAAACGGCGACGGTTCGAATATTAAGTTCTTTGCAAGCGCGGATGATTCGCACAGCGATTTCTCCACGATTGGCGATCAGAATTTTTTCGAACATGCGTTACAAAAAATGGCTTTTGACTAGTCGAAGGCAGTTAGGAAAACAGCTTAAAGCGGCTTGATTTTGAACAAAGGCTGCCCAAATTCAACAGGTTTAGCGTTATCGACCAAAATTTGCGTAATAATTCCACGAACTTCCGCTTTAATCTCGTTCATAACTTTCATCGCTTCGATCAGACAGACGACGGTGTCTGGGTTCACTTCTGTTCCGATCTCAACGTATTCGTCGGATTCCGGCGACGGCGAGCGGTAAAACGTTCCAATCATCGGAGATTTGATCTCTAGATGACCATTTGTGGCGTTGGCGAGAGCGCCCGGCGCAGTCGATACCCCTGCCACCGCAGCCGTTGCGGGGGGGAGTGAGTAGGTGATGCCAGAGCTTTCTTCCATCGCACTCGGAACGAAACCGTTTGGTCCGCGTTTCAGCTTTATTTTAAAATCCTGCTTTTCCAATTCAAACTCGGAAAGGGAATTCTTCTTCATCAAGTCGATAATGGCTTTAATGTCTTTTAAGTCCACAAGTCCTCCTGGTTAAATTCTTGGTTTCGAAGTTTCAATAGGTTGTGCATTAGCAAAAAGCAGCAGCCGAAGTTCGATCCAGCTTCAACAATGTTTTCAAATTCGTGGCGACATTAGGCTGGTGAAAATTCCGCGTCAAGGCATAAAATTGTTCGTCGCCATCGTCAGCGATAACGGATTTTTGCTTAAAAATGGCCTGAAGTTTAATAAATTTACTGTGCGTTAACGCTAATTGCCGCCTCTAAACCTAAAAAATATGAATTCGCACCGAATCCAGTGATTTGCCCCCGGCAGACTGGCGCAATGAGTGATTTGTGACGAAATTCTTCACGCGCATGAACATTTGAAAGATGGATTTCAATCGTCGGAACGCCGACCGCACCGATGGCGTCGCGCAACGCAACACTCGTGTGAGTGTAAGCCGCAGCATTTAGAACAATGACGTCGAAGATGCCGCGCGCCTGCTGAATCCATCCGACTAATTCCCCTTCCAAGTTGGTTTGGCGGAAATCAATTTCCACTTTCAATTGAGCCGCTCGTTCCCGAACCGCACGCTCGATCTCGGCCAACGAAGTGCGTCCGTAGATATCCGGTTCCCGCTGCCCGAGCAGGTTCAGATTAGGCCCGTTTAGAAAAAGGATTTTCACAACGACGGGAACTTACGAAGCGGAGGGTTTGTTGTCGATTCGATTCCTTTGGCTCCAAAGCCAGCCCAAAAACAGGAAAGATGGCCATGTAATCGCCGGAATATACAAATTGAACTCCACAAAGCCATGCAACGTCACTCCAAGCAAACCGAGCCAAATGGAAAAACGAAAGGCATCCGGCGCGCTCGCTCTGGGCCGACAAAAGAAGCCAACGGAGCCAAGGATAAACGCGGTGAAACTGAGAAACCCAACGACACCCGAATCGGCAGCCTGTTGCAAATAGTCGTTGTGGCAAAGACGAGCCATTTCGGAATCCGGCGCCTTGATTTTCTGGTAAGGAATGTAAAAGGTGCCCGGCCCGGTGCCGACGACGGCATTACTCTGAAAAATCTTTAATGCCGCTCGCCAATAATCGAATCGAGCCACAACACTCGTGGCGCCCCGTTCGAAAAACTTCGCGTATTTCAGGCTGAAACCGCCCAGGCCCAAAATCAACAAGCCGCAGATCAGCCATTTCTTGGTCGTCGGGTTGAATGGCAATTGGAGCAAGCTGATAAAGCCGAGCAGCAATGCGAGCAACCAACCAGACTTGGAACCCGACCAAACCAGACAACCGACTGCGCCTACTCCGAGCAGGCCGACCAGCAGACACCGCGCGGCAAAGGTGAATTGGGAGCCGAGCGACCAAAGAGTTGCCGCTGAAATCGGGAAGAACAACAAAACCGCCGCCGAAAGCGTGTTGGGATAAAACAACGTGGAGTAAATGCGGGTGCTCGCGATTTTCTTGAGGAAGTCTGCGGGGAAGTCGCGCCAATTGGGTTGGGCATAAAAAAAGCGGCGGGTTTCTTCCAGTCCACCAAAATGTTGTTGCCAGCCGATGATTAAAACAAAGCTGAAGCTAATCACAACTCCCAAAAACACGGGGCGCACGCTCTTCAATTGGCCCAGACAAAACCAGCCGAGGTAAAAACAAACCACGCACGCGGTGAAATGTTTCAGAGTGTAACGCGTGAGGTTCAGATCGACCGTTTGAGTTGCGGAAACAAATTGCCACGTCAACCAAACCAGCGGGAGCAACAAACCAAAGGCGCTGGCCCAATTTCGTTGGAACTGCAGACGCCCCACCTTTAACCCGAGCAGCACTAAAATTGAGATCGATATATGCCCCCAGCTAAATGGCCAGGGTTGGAAGATTGCTTCTAAAACATCGCCGGGCACCGTTGAAATGTTTTCAAAAATGACCGGGTTGCCGAATTTCAACAGTGTGATCGCCAGGAAAAAGCTACAGAGAATTGCAAACAATTGCGAAGCAACCGGTGATTTTTCAGGCTGCGGGCTTTGGGCTTTGAACTTAGGACGTTGAGCTTTGAACTTCATTCGCCGCTTACAATTTCAGTTTCAGCAAACCGACCTCCAAGGCGAGCGCTTCCTGCACGTTGGAGCCGAGCAATCGTTGCGTTTGTTCGAGAACCTGGAGATTTCCGGCGGCATCGCTGGAAGAAATTCTTTTTGCGACGGCGCTGGCCGCAGTTTTCAAGTTTGGAAACGTTAGCATTTCACTTCCCGCATTCAATGTTTGTGTCCAGACATCGCGCAGCCACCACTCCATCGCCAGCAATAACTCCCCGCGCTGCCGCCGATATTCCGCCTCAACCGATGCCGCGAGTTCGTCTTCCCACTTCTCGCGCAATTTCGGATCGATGTCGTCGTAACGCTCCAGCGGCGAACGCGCCGTTAGATCTTTTTCGATCGCTTCCCTTTGTTCGCCCAAATTTTTCATCAACGCACCCAATAGCCGATAACGCCCCAGCAAACCGCGATTTGAATTCGACGCAATCTCGCTGAAATCCTGAACGAATTTTTTTTCCAACTCGCCGAGCCGGATGGTTTCCCCGGCGAAATTCAAACGCAAGCAACGCGAAAGAATTGTTTCCAGAATCCGCTGCGGTTCGGTCGTCAGCAAAATGAGAATCGATTTTGAAGGCGGTTCTTCGAGCGTTTTTAGAAATGCGTTGGCCGCCTGGTCGTTCATACACTCAGCTGCGGCGATTATTCCGAATTTAAACTCAGCTTCACTCGGTTTAAGATAAAGCGAATCCAACAGCGGTTTTCCGTTGGTTTCTTGGCGCATCACGAACTGGCTGATTCTGATTTGTCGAGATTTGGATTCAGGGCGAACCCAAAGCACATCGGGATGTTCGCAATTATCCGTACGGCAGCAACTCGAACATTTGTCACAGCAATCCAGTGGCAAACCGTTGGCAGTTTTGCGCGGTGGAGATTGGCAGTTCAAAGTTTTAGCCAGCGTTCGCGCGACTGCTTCCAGTTCATCCAAATTATTTCCAGAAAATAAATAAGCGTGCGCCAAACGTCCACGTTCCAAACTGCGTTGCAGCAGTTGGACGACGCGCTCCTGTTCTGGAAAATCGGCGAACGACATCAGGCCTGGGCTTCCTCTGCTTTGGGCATTTGTTTCACCGCGAGTGGAATGCTCGCTTCGTGCTGGCCGTCCGCCGCAATTTCAATCGCGTAAAGGCCGGCGGTTTCAAATTTCAATTGCTGAATATTCAAAACAAAATTGCGCGAGATGAACGTGGCGTCGTCGGGCAGGATGACTTCGACCGGAACGTCCACGCTTGGCATGATCGATTGGCCGTCTTCATCCACGAAATTTATTTTCAACGTGTGATTGCCTTCCTCCATTTTGGTGAAGGCGACGCGCAGCGCGACAGAACATTGCGGATGGGCCGCGGGAAATTGTTGGGCGAAAATCGTGTCGAATGTTCCGAGAATATTCAGTTTGCCCTGGTAATCAGTGGCGGCGTCGCAGAGAACTGCTAGTTGAATCGTCATTGGAAAGGAATGTAGGACATCGCGAATTTATTTCAGCAATAAAAGCGCGGTCGAAAACGGAGAAGGCATTTAGACGCGAAATTCGCGAATTAGCGCGAATTGAAAACGTAGAGACGCCTCGGGGAGGCGTCTCTACAAGTTGCTTTTTTCAATTCGCGCTAATTCGCGAATTTCGCGTCTCTTCCGAAAACTCGCTCGACAGCGATTCATCTCCGCGTTTGACTTGAACCATGCGAGTTGGCGTTTTGTGTGGACCGGAAATTTCTCAACTGGAATGGGCGCAGCGGCTCGGTTTTCGTTCCGTGGCGATGATCCGTTTTGCGGATAGCCTGATGGCGCCGCACAACCAAAACTGGAAACCCGCCGCTGAACAATTCGCCGCCGAAGCCAAGTCTCGCGACATCCGCATCTCAGCCATCGGTGCGCTCTACAAAAATCCACTCGACCCGAAACAAACCGAATCAGCGCGCGAAATTTTCAAACGCGCCATCGATGTCGCCTCGCACATCGGCGTGAAAACGGTGTGCGGTTTTCCCGGCGCGGTGATCGAAACGGAAATCAACGAGCGCGGCGGAAATCCAGTTTACAAACCGTTTGAAAATTATCTGCCGCAACTTTCCTCATTTTGGAGTCCGCTCGCTCAATACGCCGCCGACCACGGCGTGCGCATCGCCTTTGAAAATTGTCCGCAAGGCTCGTGGCATTTGCCGATCAACGGCTACAATATTTTCGGCCAGCCTGCGCAGTGGGAGCGCGTCTTCAACACCATCAAATCCGAAAACATCGGCATCGAATGGGACGCGAGCCATTTGATCTGCCAATTCATCGATCCGATTGAAAACATCCGGCGATTCGGCTCGCGCATATTTCACGTCCACGCCAAGGACGCTTACATCAACCGGCACTTGCTGGAAGTCTATGGCATTTGTCATCCCGGCGTCGCGGAACATCGCATGGTCGGACTGGGGCAATCGAACTGGGCGGAAATCGTCTCCGCACTTTTGCGCGCTGGCTACGATTCCGATTTAAACATCGAAGGCCGCCACGATCCCGTTTATCGCGATCACGATGCGGCTCAACCCGACGACGTGAAATCCCACGGCGTAAATCGTCAACAAGGCCAAAAGCTCGAAGACGCAGGATTGCTCATCGCGAAAAAAGTTTTGGAGCAATATACGACTGGAATTATTTAAAATTCGTTATTCGAACAATTCAGGCGTCCGTTTCAATTGTCGGTTTGAGTTTGGCTGATGTACGATGGCAAACAGCTAATCAACCGTTCATGTAAGAGCAGACTCCGCCCTGAGAAAGAAGGCTTACCAGTCCATTTCATTCAAGAGCGTATAATTTCAAAAACAAAATACTGTTGGTGAGTCGGCCAACAAGTTTCTCCGAGTTTGAATTGTGATTCGATTTAAAATGGAGTGAAATTCCAGAGTTATTTAAATTATTCACACCCCTTAATAATAAGTAGCTTTATTGTAAGAACAGGGTTGGAATTAGGTTGAGTATTTATTTGGCATCACGGTCTTAACAGGATGCTGACTGGCTGGCCTTTACGAGCGCCGTCACTCTGAAAGTTGCTGTGATGCAACTGCCGTGATGCCAAATAAGTTCTCACTACATTCGTCTTTGGTGGGATTCCGTGTCAAGGATTTGCGAATGACTATCCTGAACCGCTCCGTTCTACTTCGTCAAAGGGTAATTAACAGATTTTTTTTGCGGTAGCGGCACATTTTGCTAAATACCAAGCTAAAATCGCTCCCAAAATTCCACCTGCGTGGCAAACGGCAATCGGTGTTCCCAGATTTCCAAAATGCCAGTGGGCGAAAACGACTTGGCCGGTGATAGCTTCCAAGGCTGCTTTTCCGATGACGAACAGAAATGAAGTTGCTCCCGCCCATAAGATTTTTTTGTCGTCTTTTGTTTGCATCATTTCCAAAGCGGAAACAACCATCAATCCATGCGCGACGCCGGACAGTCCGCACAAGCCCACCGAATAGATTTGCGGCGCAGTAAAAAGCGAGACGAGCAAGCTGCCCAACGCGGACGCAACCACAAACGCCATCCGATTAAATCGTCTTTGTTCGCGCAGACCGCTGTAGAGGAGAAAGAATGCAGTTGCATCAAGCGCAAGGTGGTAAACGGAGACGTGGACGAATGGGAAAGTCAGAACGCGCCACCATTCGCCTGGGCGAACGAGATCAGGATGAAACGCAAAAGCAGACGCCCAGTTTCCGTTCAGCAGCGGCAGATTCAAAAGCAAAATCAAGCCGGCAAAAAACCAGAGCTCGTGTTTTATCTGTTGGGGAGCACAGCCGCCCCGGCTGCTGTTCGATGCGCCCTTGTATCGAACTCCGAACGTGTTACCCGCAAATTCAGCTCGCACATCACAAGAGCCGATGACGAGGGCGTCACTGACTGCACCCGAGGCGTGCGCGCTCCCCAATTTCAGATCTGTACTCATAAAATCGAAAAAGGAACGGTGGAATTCACGCCACCGTTCCATTGTTTTAGTTATGTACTTTTAGTTTTCAATCTGCGCATCAGGACGAGCAATCCGACGAACAACGGTCCGACCGGTCCAGATCCGCCGCCGCCACCGAAGTTGAAGTCATGCCGGGAAGACGCGGCGTCGCGGCTGGCCGTTTGCATCGGAGCTTGGGTAGCGGGAGAGTTCGCCTGGCGTGCCGGCGCTTGCGCGGGTTTCGTAGCCGCCTTTTCTTGTGGCCCGAGATCGGCCATCGCTTTGTTGCGAATGGAATCAAACTTCGCGCGAACGATTTCCTGCGCCTTTCGGTCGCGGTCATTGCGCAAAACATTGTTGCGCGCAATTTTCCAACGTTGAAATTCCGCGTCGTTTTCCAGCACGAGAAACGAGGTGTATTCGGTGACAATCGAATAACCTTCGCCGAGCTTCACGACTTCGTCGGCGATCGCTTGGCGCGAGCCGGTTCGATCGGCGTCCTTCAGCAAGCCGTCGATTCTGTGCCACGCCCACATGCGGTCGATCTCGGGATTGGTCACATCTTGTTTCGGAAAATTCAGTTCGGCGTTCTGTTTGAACTCAACCCCATTCACACTGCCGCGCACGGAAACTTTCGCCGCGCCGCCCTCTTTGTATCGCCCGTAAACGCGAATTGGCGAACCGTGATAAAGATTCGGCAGAGTCTTCGGCTCGACGTCGGTAATTTTTAATCCGCCAAAATCGAACTTTAAATCCGTGGCGGCAGGGCGGGTCAATTTGCGGCGAAACGCTTTGGCCTGGCGTTCAAAATTATCGCCTTGCGAAATGAAGGACGCCAGCCCGCCGGAATCCTGCGCCATTTGTTCAAGCAGCGGTTTGTTGACTTCGTTGCCGACCCCGATACAGAAGACGCGGGCATTGCGCGGCTTGGATTGAATCAGCGCGAGCAGCTTTTGACGTTCGCCCTGTTCGGTCAAACCGTCGCTCAGGATAATCACATTTAACGGGCGATCCGCCTCACCGTATTTGTAAGCCGTCGTGATCGCAGGCGCCAAAACCGTTCCGCCCCGGGCTTGCTGTTGAGCAAGGAATTTTTCGGCGGCTTCTTTTGCCGCCGGTTCAGCCGCGCGAAGTTCTTTGAAACCCACGTTCGGTTGCACGTTGAACGTCATCACTTCAAAACGATCTTTCTCGCCGAGTTCATTAATGAATGCGCCGACGGAATCTTTGGAGAGAAGAAGTTTGCCGTCGTCGGCCATGCTGCCGGAAATATCGAGCACAAAAACGTAATCCATTCCCTCGTCGCGCTTCGCCAAATCGTCGCCCGCCGTCAGCGTCAGACAAAAATAGCCATCTTCGCCGTCGTGTTTCGACGTGACGAGATCGATGCCGGTTTTCGGTCGGGACAAGTTGTAAGCGAGCACTATGTCTTTGGCCAAACTGCCTTCCTTCATTTCGAGACTCGCCTGGTAATACGAGTCATCATGCCGCGCGATGACGAACGAATCAGCATGGCTGAAACTTTTCATCTCGGTGATCGGCACGGCGGATTTTGCTTCGAGCGTGAAAGCAAATTTTCCATTCACCCGTGAATCGGCGTTTCGCTTGGTCGAAGTCGCGAGCGGATAAACGTAAGTTGCCGAATCATGATCGAAGTCGAGTTCCTGATAATAGGTGATCTGCACTTTCTGATCGGCATTGGGCGCAATGGGAAACACGCGCATTTCGAACGTTTTGAAATCGACCTGTTCGAGTAAGCCCGGATCTTGGCGCTTTTGTTTGTAACTGTCGTAAATTTCCCGCGCCCGTTTCTTTTCGAGAACTTCGCCGACCATTTCCTTTCCACCAATCCACATGCTGAAGTTGGCGACCGACGCGCCTTTCGGAACCGGAAAACTGTAGAGCGCTTCCAACTGGCGACTCTCGGTGTTGTGAAAAACCTGCGTCACTTTCGTGACCGCGATTCCGTTGTTGATGGTGACGTTGACCTCGTGCTCTTTGATTTCCAGCACGCCGCCCGATCCGCCATCCGCGACGAGCAACCCCGCCGCCTCTGCCGATGGAGGTTGAAGCAGATTCAGACAAGAAACTGCCGCAGTGAGCAGTCCCAAACATTTCATTTTTATCGTTTTCATATTTTTATTTTTGTTCGCCGGGGCAGAGTTCAAATTGTCGCCTGGCGAGAATGGGTAGTCATTGTTCATGCCAATTGGCTCGGGCGCGTGGAAACGTTGAAAACAAAGGGGAATTGATTGATTTGTCGAATGCGGACGGATCGTCTCGAATTAGCTATTCGACATTTTATGCGCCTTCGACATACAATTTGTGTATGGCAAGCGCTTTTAAGTTCACCGCTACGGATCGTGAATTCTGGCAACTCATTTCGAGTGCAGCTTTCGCAAATCCGTTTAGCCCCGAGCGTCGCGAATTGGATTTTAAAATTGCCGGGACGGACGAACCTGACTTGGAAAAGTTATCAGCGATAGTTTTTGAGCGGGTTAAAAAATTGGAAGAAAAAGACGTCGCAAACTTCCGCCACTACGCCAGTGAAGAATCCGAAATCATGCGAATCGGTTTTTTGTTTGAGATTTATCACCGATTTTACAAACAGCTCGATCAATTAATTCTCGAGCAAATCAAGTGCGGAGAGAAATGTTGTCCGGTGTCTTTCGCGGGAGAAATTCTGGCGCTCCTCGCGAAACGCGGGTTCGCAAAAGAAGAGGCGCTTCGTTTTTTCGGAATTTTTTATCAATTGCGCCGCGCTTTTTTCTTCATCGTGCGCGGACTCATCGGACAAGCCTCGTGCATGAAAGAGTTGCGCCGCCATTTGTGGAACAACGTCTTTACCTTCGATATTCGCTGGTACGATCGCTATCTCTGGAATCGCATGGAGGATTTTTCAACGTTGCTCCTCGGCGAAACCGGAACCGGCAAAGGCGCGGCGGCGGCAGCGATTGGCCGTTCCGGTTTTATTCCTTTTGATGAAAAGAAAAACTGCTTTGCCGAAAGCTTTGCGCAAAATTTCATTTCCCTGAACCTCTCGCAATTTCCCGAAACGCTGATCGAATCTGAATTATTCGGTCACAAGAAAGGCGCATTCACTGGTGCCATCGAAGCGCATCAAGGTGTCTTCGCACGCTGCAGTCCGCACGGAGCCATTTTTCTCGACGAGATCGGCGATGTATCGGTGCCCACGCAAATCAAACTTCTCCAGATCTTGCAGGAACGAACCTTCACTCCGGTTGGCAGCCACGAGAAATTGCGCTTTCACGGACGAGCCATCGCCGCGACAAATAAGTCGCTCGACGAACTGCGACAGGAAAAACTTTTTCGCGACGATTTTTTTTATCGGCTTTGTTCCGACTCGATTATTCTTCCCCCTTTGCGCCAGCGGTTTCAGGAATTTCCACGGGAACTCGATCTCATGTTGGAACACATTCTTGCGCGCATGACCGGAGAATCAGCCAGCGAGCTTATTCCGCTCGTTCGGAAAAAATTGATGGGCTGTGTCGGAAAAGATTATGGATGGCCTGGAAACGTTCGCGAGTTGGAGCAAGCAATTCGACGAGTTTTACTCACCGAACATTATGAGGGAGAAGGCAGGAGAAGCGACTTGCGGAGCCAACTTCTTTCAGGAATCGAATCCGGCGGGCTTGATGCCGATGCCTTGCTTTCACTTTATTGCCGGATGCTTCACGAGCGCCACGAAACTTTTGAAGCCGTCGCCACCCGGACAAATCTTGACCCGCGTACGGTGAAAAAATATCTGGAACAACCTGCGTCCGCCACGAATTTGAGATAAGCGCGCCGTTGCTGTATCGCAAAACAATTGAGCAGATGGCGGCTGACGATGTCTGTTGGATAGAGGCGTTGAACAACCGTATTACTACTTTTGTTTCGGCAGAATATGAGTAAATTCATTTGAGTATATGAAACTTCTTTCCAAAGTTTTTCTGGCCATATTTGGCACGTTGATTCTCGTCGCGGTGGGATTGCATTACGCGCAGTCTCGAGCGACTGCGGATTCTGTCAAAACCGCAACACCCTCTACAGATTTAAGTTCTATGAAAGATTTTAAGAAACCGAGCGACGAAGAGTTGAAGAAGAAACTTGATCCAATCCAATACAATGTGACGCAACACGAGGCCACGGAGCCAGCGTTTCGCAACACCTATTGGGACAACAAAAAGCCCGGCATCTACGTCGATGTCGTTTCAGGCGAGCCACTGTTTTCGTCGCTGGATAAATACGATTCCGGCTGCGGTTGGCCGAGCTTCACAAAGCCTTTGGCGAAAACCGAGATCACGGAAAAGAAAGATTTTAAAATCGGTTACACTCGAACCGAAGTCCGGTCGAAAGTGGCGAACTCCCATCTCGGTCACGTGTTCGACGACGGTCCCGCGCAAGCCGGTGGTTTGCGCTACTGCATCAATTCTGCCTCGCTCCGTTTTGTGCCCGTTGAAGAGATGGAGAAACAGGGCTTTGGTGAATATCTCGATCCTTTTGTGAAGGCGGGTTTGGTCAAAGTAGGCGCGGCAAAGTCGGGAGAGAAATCGCCGGAAAAAAGCGCAAAACAGGAAATTGCCACCGTTGCGGGAGGCTGTTTTTGGGGAATGGAAGAGATCATTCGCAAAATCCCTGGCGTGATCGAAACCAAAGTTGGCTACACGGGCGGGACGACGAAAAACGCAACCTACAAACAGGTTTGCACGGGCAAAACCGGCCACGCGGAAGCGGTGCAAATTGTTTTCGATCCGACCCTTTTAAGTTACGAGAAGGTGCTCGATTTTTTCTTTCGCATGCATGACCCGACCACGCTGAACCGGCAGCATAATGATGTCGGCACGCAATATCGTTCCGCGATTTTTTATCACAGTGACGCGCAGAAACAGACGGCTGAACGCGCGAAAGAATTGGCGCAAAAAAAGGGCGGTTGGAAACAGCCGATTACGACGGAAATTACTCCAGCCGGTGAATTTTATTCTGCCGAAGATTATCATCAGAAATATTTGGTGAAAAACCCCGGCGGTTACACCTGCCACATCCTGCGGGACTAAGCCATTCCAGAAATAGCTCTCATTTACCGGCTTCCCTCGTTAGGGTAGGGAAGTCGCAACGACTTTTTTACATGAGCACTAAATTATTTACCGAACTTGGCCTTTCGCCTGAAATTTTAAAAGCCATCGAAAAACTTGGCTTCGAACAGGCCGCGCCGATCCAAGCCGAGGCGATTCCCGTGTTGATGTCGGGCCGCGACGTGGTGGGCCAATCGCAAACCGGTTCCGGCAAAACGGCCGCGTTCGCCATTCCTGCCATCGAAAAAGTTGATTCGCAACTTCGCGCGGTGCAGGTGTTGATTCTCTGCCCGACGCGCGAATTGGCCATCCAGGTTTCCGAGGAAGTTCACAAGCTCGCTTTGTTCAAACGTGGCATCAGCGCCTTGCCGGTTTACGGCGGCCAATCTTACGAGCGCCAATTCTACGGCTTAAAGCAAGGCGCGCACATCGTCATCGGCACGCCGGGTCGTGTGATGGATCACATGCGTCGCGGCACCTTGCGCATGGAAACCGTGAAAATGGTTATCCTCGACGAAGTGGATGTCATGTTGAACATGGGTTTCCGCGACGACATCGAAGTCATTCTCCAAGCCGTTCCCAAAGAGCGCCAGACAGTTTTCTTTTCCGCCACGATCCCGCGTCCGATTCAGGGTTTGATCGAGAAATATTCACGCGATCCGCAGAGCGTAAAAATCGAACAAAAGGCCATGACGGTTCCGACCGTGGAACAGGTTTATTACGAAGTCGATCGCCGTTTCAAAATCGAATTGCTCACGCGTCTGATCGACATTCACGACTACAAACTCGGCATTGTTTTCTGCAACACCAAACGGATGGTGGACGATCTCGTCGATCATTTGAATGCGCAGGGTTATTCCGCCGACCGGCTCCATGGCGATATGACGCAAGGGATGCGCGATCGCGTGATGACGAAATTTCGCAAGTCAGGTTTGGAATTTCTCGTGGCGACCGACGTCGCGGCGCGCGGGATCGATGTCGATGATGTGCAGGTCGTGTTCAATTACGATTTGCCTTATGACCCGGAAGATTACGTCCATCGCATTGGCCGGACGGGGCGGGCCGGACGCAGCGGGCGAGCCATTTCGTTTGTGGCGGGGCGCGAGTTGTTTCAGATCCAGACGATTGAGCGCTTTACGAAAATGAAAATCCAGCGCGGCAAAGCGCCGACTGCGGGTGAAGTCGAGGAAGCGCGCGCGAATGTTTTCATCGAGAAACTGCGGGCGACGTTGCAGAGCGGCGAATTCAAACGACAGGATCATTTGGTCGAGCGCTTGTTGGAAGAAGGATTTAATTCGACGGATATTGCTTCGGCCTTGATCCATCTATTGCAAAGTGCGGATGTCGCAGCCGCCCCAAAACCGGTGCGGGAAGAAATTCCGCAACGCCAGGAACGTCCGCCGTATCGCGAAGAGCGTTCGTATCGTGACGAAGGCCCGAGAGATCGCGACCGCCGTCCGCGTTCCGATGAACGTCCGCCACCGCGTCGTGATGCGTATCCGATTCGTGATCGCGTTGACAATGCCGCCACGCGTAAACCGTGGGTCACAAAAGCCGAAGCCGCTGCCCCGCGCCCGACGCCCGTGTCCGTCTCAGCACCGGTTTCGAAACCTCGTTTAGCCGAAGTAAAAGCGAGCGCGCCCGCACCTCGCCGCGAACCGGTGGAAACGTCTTCTGCTCCCGCCGAACGACGCGGGCCATTTGCCTCGCCCGCCGCCGCCGCGCCAAAAGCCAGCCGCCGCACGCCCGACGATAAGACCCGGCTCTACATCAATGTTGGCGAAGAAATGGGTGTCAAACCCGGCGACGTGGTTGGAGCGATTCTGGGCGAAACCGGTTTGCCGAACAAAGTAGTTGGCTCAGTCGATATCCGCGAGCGCCATCTGTTTGTCGATGTGGACGCAGAACACGCCAACGTGATTATCGCCAAACTGAACCGCGCCCGATTCAAAGGTCTCAAGCTCAAAGTCAAAGTGGCTTGAGCAATTGTAATCTAAAAAATTCTACGCACTGCGTTTGGATGTCTCGATTCACTGCTGCGGTCCTGTCGAATAATCTGCCGGGCTTGCGACCGACGCGGGTGCCGTGTTACGGTCGCGCCAATGGAAAATCCCGACTGGGTCAATCTCAGCGATGACGAGTTGCTGGAAAAGAAAATCTCCCAGCTCAACTTGAAATTGGACGGGACCGAACTTCAACCGCTCATCCAACAGCTTTACGACGAGCTGGCGCAAAAAGGATTAGTCTTCCAGCCGCCCTGCCATCTCGGCGACGAATGGTTTGTTCCGGTCGGAATTCCCGCGATCTTTGTTCCCTTTTTCCTCGTGAACGAACGGCTTCGCAAACTCGAACGTAAAATGATGCTCGAAGTCGAAGGTGAAACGCCCGAGTGGTTCATGAAATTAATTCGTCACGAAGCCGCCCATGCTTACGCCTACGCTTTTCAACTTTTCCGAAAGCGGAAATGGCAACGCACCTTCGGCCTGACTTCCAGCGAAGAGACGCCGCAGTTTTATCGGCCTCGTCCCTATAGCCGTTCCTATGTGGTGCATCTCGATGATTGGTATGCGCAAAGTCATCCTGATGAAGATTTCGCCGAGACTTTTGCGATCTGGCTCACGCCGGGACTGGATTGGCGCGAGCGTTTCAAGGGTTGGAAAGCATTGGAGAAATTGGAATACGTCGATGAATTGATGCGTTCCATTGCCGGCCAGCCACCGACGCATCAACCGCCCTATCGCGCGACCGATCACGATTGCCTGAACATCAAGTTCAAGACGCATTACACGCGCAAACGAAAGCTTTACGAGGATTCGTATCCCGATTTTTACGACAACGATTTGAAGCAACTTTTTGCCACCGGCCCTGAGTTTTCGGACCGGCTCCGGGCCTCGGTTTACCTGCGACAACGGCGTGGGCAACTGCTCGCCTCGGTCTGCCAATGGACGAACGAAAAAAAATATCGCGTCAACAAACTCCTGAGCCTCCTGATCGATCGTTGCGAACAACTAGACCTCCACATCAAGGCCAATGACACGCAGCAAAGTTTGCAGGTCGCCGCGTATCTCACTACGCTGGTGATGAATTATCTGTTCACCGGAAAATTCAAACGCACGAAATAATCCCGTGAAAAAGAAATTAAAAATCCTCGCGCTGTTTGACGCGATTTCGCCGACCACGATTGATCAGGATCTGAGCGCGGAATTGAAAACGGACGATTGGAAAACGGAAGCCGGTGCGCTCGGCCATTCCATCGAACATCTTGCCATCTTTGACGATTTGGATTTGCTCCGCCAAAAATTGCAGAGTTTCCAGCCTGACATCGTTTTCAATCTCGCCGATCAATTCAAAAATAATCGCGCCTTCGATCAACACATCGTTTCGTTTCTCGCGATGCAAGGAGTGCCGTTCACCGGTTGCGGCTGCACCGGGTTGACTCTGTGCAAGCACAAGGGCATTTCCAAAAAAATTCTTGGCTATCACCGGATTCACACGGCGGCCTTTGTCATTATTCCGCGCGGCAAACGGATCGCGCGACCGAGCCGATTGAAATTTCCCATTCTGATCAAACCGTTGAAGGAAGAAGCGTCGCTTGGCATTTCGCAGGCCTCCTTTGTGGAAACGGACGAACAATTCAAGGATCGCGTCCAGTTCATTCACGAGCGTTTGGACAATGACGTGATTGCCGAGGAATACATCGAAGGCCGTGAACTTTACGTCAGCATTCTCGGAGATCATCGGCTTAATGTATTTCCTATTCGCGAACTCGTTTTCAAAGAAGTCCCGCCCGACGAACCGAAAATCGCCACCTACAAGGCGAAGTGGGACGAGGAATATCGAAAACGCTGGGGTTTGCAAAACCAGTTCGCGGAAGGACTCGATCCGGCCGTTGTTTCCAAAATCGAGCTGACCTGCAAACGCATTTATCGCCTGCTCACGATTGATGGCTACGCTCGCATCGATTTGCGTCTGACGGCCAAAAACGAAATCTATTTCATCGAGGCAAATCCAAATCCCATGCTCGCGCCGGACGAGGATTTCGCGCAGTCGGCGCTCAAGGCCAATCTTGCCTACCCGCAATTGATCGACCGGATCGTGCGCCTCGGACTGAAAACAATCCGGGATTAACCCGCATAATTTACAAACTGCGGAAGGAGCGCCGACTTGGAGTTGGCTTTGCGGTTTCCACACCTTTAAGCCGAAAATTTCATGGATTCTCGACCGCGCACCGAAAATTTTCTCATTAACACCCTGCTTTAGCTGGGTGAGTTGCGAGTTAGCGGGCATCGGAACCGTTCCAACGGTTTTTCTTCTCGCAGCGTTTCCACACCCAGCTAAAGCAGGGTGTTAATGAGAAGCGCCTGATAGGGTCGGAGAAAGGGTGAAATTTGCGGGTTAAGCCGGTTTGCAAACCGGCGCTCCTAAGCGCCCCAAAGATTTCCATTCGACAGGCTGGCTTCGCTGTTTACCATCGGGCGCTATGAAAACTTTGCGGATTCTTCACTCACTCGCTTCCGGCTTTATGATGTTCGTCCTATTCGGTTCTGGTGTGACCAACACGGCGGACGCTAATGAACTCCTCGTTTATTTTGGCACGATGAGCCCGAAACCTGGGACGGGAATTTATGTCTCCCGGCTGGATCACGAGTCGGGCCACTTGAGTGTGCCGGAGTTGGCGGCGGAAACGGCAAGCCCCGGATTTCTCGCGATTCATCCGACTCAGCCATTTCTGTTTTCCGTCGGCAGAATGAAAAATGCCACCAATCAACCGCGCGGCGCAGTGAACGCGTGGGCCATCGATTCCACGACAGGCAAGCTGAGTTTTTTAAATCAGGAAAGCTCGGGAGGAGACGGTCCCGCCCACGTCTCGGTGGACAAAACAGGGAACTTCGTTTTGGTAGCCAACTACGGCAGCGGCAGTGTTTCGGCGATTCCGATTCACGCGGGCCACCTCGGTCGTCCGACGGCGTTCGTTCAGCACAACGGTTCGAGCATCAATCCGCAGCGTCAAAAGGAACCGCACGCTCATTCGGTGAATGTTGATCCAGCGAACCGTTTCGCTTTCGTCGCCGACCTCGGCGTGGACGCAGTGATGATTTACAAATTCGATTCGAACAAAGGAACGCTCGTTCCCAACAATCCACCTGAAGCGGTGATTGAACCCGGTTCCGGTCCGCGCCACCTGGCGTTTCATCCGAGCGCGCGTTTTGCGTATGTCATCAACGAAATGCTCTGCACGATCACGGCTTTCAATTACGACGCGAAGACCGGCCAGCTAAAAACGTTGCAAACCATTTCCACGTTGCCGGATGGACAGTCGGTGGAACCGAGTTTCAGCACGGCCGAGGTGCAGGTGCATCCTTCTGGAAAATTTCTTTACGGCTCCAATCGCGGTCACGATACCATCGCGGTGTTCGCGATTGATGAACAAACCGGCACGCTAAGTCTGCTGCAACACGAATCGACGCAAGGGAACATCCCGCGCAATTTTGGCATTGATCCGACGGGCGCATT
Source organism: Verrucomicrobiota bacterium (assembly GCA_043775015.1). GTDB lineage: Bacteria > Verrucomicrobiota > Verrucomicrobiia > Limisphaerales > CANJXF01 > CANJXF01. Next base: position 9,928 of record JAYVSV010000179.1, on the reverse strand, counting down.
TCTGCTGGCTGCCAATCAAAACTCGGACAGCGTCGTGGTCTTTCGAATTGATGCAACGAGCGGGCGCATTTCTCCAACCGGCCAAAAAGTGGAAGTGCCTTCACCGGTTTGCGTGAAGTTTATGCAGCGCTAATTCTGTCCGGTTGATGGCGCCAGCGGGGACATGTTTAATATGTCTTACAAATAATTATTGCCTTACATTTGTGTCTCTGGCAGATTTCTTGCAGAAAGACGAAATGATTATGGATACCGCCTACGTCACCTCCAAAGGACAACTGGTTGTTCCCTCGCGCATCCGCCGCCGGTTCGGCATCAAGCCCGGCACGCGCGTCAACTTTGTAGAAGAAGGCGACCGCATCATCTTCCAGCCGGTCACCCGCGAATACATCAGCAGCTTTCGCGGCATGTTCAAACGGAAACCCGGCGAGAAATCCATGGTGCAAGAACTCATTGAAGATCGCCGCGCCGAAAAGGAGAAGGAAGACCGCGAATGAAGCTCGCTGTGCTGGACGCCTGCGCCCTGCTGGCGTTGTTCCAAGATGAACCGGGCGCGGAAAAGATGGAGCAGCTTTTCCACGCCGCTTCTGAGGCTGACCGTCCGGTTTACATTTCCGCCGTAAATTGGGCTGAGGTGCTTTACAAGATGGAGCGGAAATTCGGTCTGTTTGGACTGACGGGGGCACACCATTTTCTGCAAACCATGCCGCTGGAAGTTTCCCCAGTTGACCGCGAGCTTGCCGAATCCGCCGCGCTTTTGAAAAACTCCCACAAATTAGGATTGACTGATGCCTTTGCCGCCGCACTTGCCAAACAAAAAAAAGCCGAACTCATCACGGCTGACCGCGAATTCAAATCCGTGGAAAAGGAAATAAAAATCACCTGGCTGAAATAATTTTCGCACGTTTCTCTCAACCTGGCTGATCGTCCATAGACTTCGTTCCCGTTTCGGCTTGGACTATGAGTCATGTCGAAACGTGATTCTGTCCTCGTCAAACTCGGGCTGAACGTCCGCAAGAATCGCGAGGCCCGCGAATTTACCCAGGAGAAACTCGCCGAACGCGCTGGCCTTGATTCCACCTATATCAGCGGCATTGAGCGCGGGCTGCGCAATCCCGGCATCAAGAACGTCGCCAAGCTCGCCAAGGCGCTGGGTCTCACCACGGCGGAACTCTGCCAAGGAGTGGACGCGTGAGGGGGAAATCAACCAACCCCCGTAGGAGACGACGTGAGGAGTCTCAAACTAAATCCGGGAAACGTCAGAGCCTCGTCACCTCGTCTCCTACAAGTGAATTGAAGGAAGACGCCCCGCCATATTCGGCAGGGACGCGTTCCACCGCGTCCCAAACCTCCAACGAAAAGTCAGGGACGCAGTGGAATGCGTCCCTACCATTGCGTTTCATTGATCTCTTCTGCGGCATTGGCGGATTCCGTTACGCCTTCCAGCGCGCGGGTGGGCAATGCGTCTTCTCCTCCGACTGGAACGAGATGGCGCAGATCACCTACGAAGCCAATCACGGCGAGCGCCCGCACGGCGACATCCACACCGTGGCCGTGGCGGACATTCCCGCGCACGACATCCTGTGCGCCGGCTTTCCCTGCCAGCCGTTCAGCATCGCGGGCGTCTCCAAGAAACTGAGCCTTGGCAAAAAGCACGGCTTCGAGGACAAGGAACAGGGCAACCTCTTCTTCACGCTGGCCGACATCATTGATTACCACCGGCCCACGGCGTTCGTGTTGGAGAACATCAACGCCAATTAACCGCGAAATACTCGAACCACGCGAAAACGAATCAAAGGGCAGACCGTAAAATTCACAATTCCCTTTAGTGTATTTAGCGTGTTTCGCGGTTGAATAATTCCATTTCGAGTTCCCGGAATTCCCGGCGGAAGGGCCGAAGCTCGAAACCATCCTCGAACACAATGTGCCGGAGAAATACACACTCACCGATCAGCTTTGGAAAATCTCCTCGCGATGGAAGCGAAGAAACTCTCCGTCCGGCTCCGCTAACTTTTCTGGCAAACGAATCGGCTGCCCGGCGAATGGAACAAAATTCTGCTCCAATGCTGGCTGCGGAAAGAAACTCCGCAACCGGTTGCTCAAAACAACACTCAACTTTTCGTCCAGCGTGATAAGTCCAGCATCAAACGCCGCGTCGTGAAGCGTTGAAAGGCAAAGCCCATTGCGCGGGCTTACGCGATCACCGTCGGAGCAATTGCGCCAAGGCTTGATATGGCTCGCGATGAGCAAGCGCGGGACGTTGATGCCGCTGATGCAGCAACGAACATCGTAAGCCGTGAGCACGGCTTGCCGGAAGAATTGCTGCCCGCGCCGGACTTTGACAGTTGCTTGCGTTTCGGTTGGGCCAGTCGGCGCGACTAGCAGAACCTTGTCGTGTGTGAGTAAATCCACTTCCTTCGTTTTGTCCTTCGTGAACAAGTCGTGAAGCAACTGCTCGCTCGCCGGGCCAAGCGTCGCAAGATTATCGTGGAACTCTTTCCACATTCGCCGGTCTTGATTGGATGCGCCTTCCAATCCTTTGATTCCCCGCGCGCGTTGAATCGGATCAAGCGACGCAAAATTGCAAAGCTTCATCGCCAGACTGTTTGTATTGCGACCCATCTTGGCCGCAATTTCGACAATGATCGGGTTCTTGTTGTGAAACTGGCCGAAGGGAAGTTTGCAGTAAAGATTCAGCGCGATGAGCGTATGCTCGCGCGTCCATTTGACTGATGGTGCTTTCGCCATGTGACCAGACTGCCTGAACCATCCTCGAAGTTGAAGTGAGAAAGAGCTTGCCGTGTCTGGCAAACCTGGCCAGGTGTATCTACCGAGTTATGAGCAAAACCTACCGCATCGAACTAGACAGCCTCGACCTTGGCCAACTTCTTGACGGATTGGAGGCACGCGCCGAAGCATGGGAGAAAACAGCAGGCTATCATCGCACTGGCGAATCACCGGCTGACTTCATCGTGGAAGAATGCAACGACGCTAACGAAGCCGAAAACATCTCGGCTCATTACCGTTCGATCATCGGGAAGATTCGGGAACAACAGGAGGCGCAATCATGAGCCAAGAACCTTTACCCAAACTTCGGGACGGCTTCTGCATTTACATCAACACATTTTGCCAAGGGCCAGTGCCGGTCGTGAGCGATGACGACGGGTATGTGGTTTTCAAAACTGAGTTGGAGGCGCAAAAGGAAATTGTTGATAACCAGATGACCCGGCTTCAGCAATTCCTCGACGGCGAGAGAGAATACGAAGACGCCATCGAAACGGAGGAATATGTTGTCGCAGTCACCATTCAACCGGACGGCAAAATCGTGCACGAACACGGGCGCTGTTTTGGCCCAAAACCGGATTGATTCCAAACAGCTTGATTCGGACGGGCAGTTGAAACCTTGCACCGCCCCGCAATGCGGCGGGTTCACCTTGGAAGCGGAGTGGCGAAGTCCCGAAAACATCACCGCGCTCTACGAGACGGTGGAGACGGTGGCGGTGTGAAGACACGAATTGCCCGGATGGACCCGGATTCAGAAAGAACTTTGACGCGAATTGCGCGAATTGTCGCGAATGGGAAAGGGGATTTCTCAATTAGCGGAAATTCGCGAAATTAGCGTCAAAGGTTTTTGTTCATGCCCGACGTGTTCACCAAAGCCAAGCGGTCGGAAGTGATGTCGCGCATCCGGTCGCGCGGGAACAAGGACACGGAAATCGCTTTCGCCCGTTTGTTGCGCCGTCACAGCATCATCGGTTGGCGGCGGCATCCAGCATTATTCGGCAAACCGGATTTCATTTTTCCAAAATGGCGCGTCGCGATTCTGGTGGACGGCTGCTTCTGGCATGGTTGTCCGAAACATTTCAACTTGCCGACCAACCATCGTCTGTTCTGGAAACGAAAACTGAAGGCGAATCAAATGCGTGATCGTTTGGTGACGCGCACGTTGCGTTCGCTCGGTTGGCGGGTGTTGCGGGTCTGGGAACACGAGCTTGCCAGAAAAAATCATCTCCAGCTCGTGCGACGGATTCAGCGGGCTTTGGCGAGACCGGTCGGTTCTAAATCTTACTCTTCATCTTAATCATAATCTCCCGGCTCCAGAGAATAAGTGAGCGATTATGATTAAGCCCGAATTCCGAAGTTGGAATGGGGAGCACACGCGTCTCGCGTGTGGGTTCGGGCGTCGCGCCCGAACTGTCGTCACACACGCTTTTCGGAATTTCCCGCACAGAAACATTTGAGGGACGAGGTTTTCGGCGCGACGCCGAAAACCACACGCCGGAGGCGTGTGCTCCCCGAAATGCAGTTCCGCCTTCTGTTTCTATTTCGGAGTTCGGGTTAAGAGTAAGAGGGATCATTCCTTCGCCGTCGGCGCGGGCAGCGCGGAGAGCGGGCAGTTTTTATTCGTCTGCGCGAAATAATTTGCCGACCATTCGTTCGCGAAAAGCATCACGGGATTCTGACCCATGTCGTAAGCGAGGCGCGCGCCGGTCGGGATGGAAAGCGCGTCGAGTTCGTCTTCCTTCAGGTCGGTTGGCAGCCAACGAACCACGGTCCAGGGAGCGGCTTCCAAACGCGAGGTTGCGCCGTATTCGCTCTCGAGCCGAAATTGCACGACTTCAAATTGCAACGGCCCGACCGCCGCGAGCAACGGCACTTTGATGGAGCTGTTGCGCAGGTGCAAAACCTGGATCACGCCTTCTTGCAACAACTGGTCCAGCCCCTGGCGAAATTGTTTGTACTTGGCTGTGTTGGGATTGTGCAGATAGGAAAATGCTTCCGGCGTGAAGCGCGGGATTTCTTTGTAGCTGATGGCGGGATCGGTCGTGAGCGTGTCGCCGATGCCGAATCCATCGTGGCCGACGAGGCCGATGATGTCGCCTGGAAAAGCTTCATCGACGGTTTCACGTTCGTTGCCGAAAAGTTTATGCGAACTGGAGAGGCGCACTTTCTTTTCCGAACGAGAATGGCTGACGGTCATGTCGCGCTCGAATTTTCCAGAGCAAACGCGGACGAACGCAATGCGGTCGCGGTGACGCGGGTCCATGTTCGCCTGAATTTTGAAAATGAACCCGGAGAATGCCGGGTGATCGGGCGAAATATAGGTTGGAGTTCCGCCTTCACGTGGTTCCCCGTTCGCGGTAGGCGGGACTCCAATGATATGTCCTCGCGGCGGCGGAGCGTGTTTCAAAAATCCGTCGAGGAGCAATTGCACACCGAAATTATTCACGCCGCTGCCGAAGAAAACTGGAGTCGTTTTTCCGGCGAGCACCGCCGCTTCGTCGAACGTTTCGCCAGCGCCTTCGAGCATTTCCAATTCTTCGGAAACCTTGCGAAATGTCTCATCGTCGAGTCGCTCGCGGATCAACGGGTCATCGATCCCGCCGACTTCGACGGGCGCGCGATATTTGCCGCCGACTGTCCGCTCGAACAGATGAAATTGTTTGGCGTGCCGATCGAAAACGCCCTGAAATTCGAAACCGGTTCCAATCGGCCAATTCACCGGGAACGCGCCGATGCCGAGCACGCGCTCCAGTTCATCGAGCAACGACAGCGGATCTTTCATCGGGCGATCGCACTTGTTCATGAAAGTAAAAATCGGCACGCCCCGCTGACGGCAAACTTCAAACAGCTTGAGCGTTTGCGCTTCGATCCCTTTTCCAGCGTCGATGACCATGACGACGGCATCGACGGCGGTTAGCACGCGGTAGGTGTCTTCGGAAAAATCTTTGTGACCCGGCGTGTCGAGCAGGTTGATGCGGTAGCCGTCGTAATCAAATTGCAGAACGGTCGAACTGATGGAGATGCCGCGTTTGCGCTCGAGCTCCATCCAGTCGGAAGTGGTGGCGCGCTGGTGTTTGCGCGCGGTGACTGAGCCAGCCAATTGCACCGCCCCGCCGTAAAGCAAGAGCTTCTCCGTCAGCGTGGTTTTGCCCGCGTCCGGATGCGAGATGATGGCGAACGTCCGGCGTTTTTGAATTTCTTTAGCGATATCCACAAGAGCGCGGACGGTAACACAAAGTTAAACTGGAACAAGAGCGCCCTTCCCTTACTTGAGTTTTGAACGCTGGACGCACTCGGATTGAGCCGTAAAGAATTTGTGTTGAAGGTAACGTGCGCAACTCTTACCCCGGCGCGAGCGGTAGTGCGTCGCCGCGACTGCGTTTCGGAGAACCGAGCGCCGATCCCGCGAACCGGAGGTGCGTCCTCGCAAACCCGAGGCCCGAATTCACGAACCGGAGATGCGAGTTCTTGAATCCGAGACCCGTCCTCGTGACCCGAAGCATCAAGTTCTCGATCCTGAGCATCGTCCGCCTGAAACCGAGACGCGAGTTCGCGACCCAGAGTAGTCAATTCTCGACATTGAGACGCCGTTTTGCCGAGCCGAGCAGTTGCTTATCGGAGGCGCGACACAGAATACCACGAGATTTCATTTTCCCCTTTGTGCAGAAGCCTTCTTGCCCGCCCGTTTGATAATATCCGCGAGTTCGATTTCCATGGCCGAAGTCAAACGAAGCAAAGTGTCCAAAGTCGGATTTTGCACTTCCTGTTCGATGTAACTGACACTTTGCCTCGACAAACCAGCTTTTTGAGCAAGGACGTTGAGCGAAAGTCCGCGTTTTTCACGTTCTTCTTTCAAGAGAATAGCTACTTGGGAACTGATCGCATCAAGCGACTTGTTTGAAGGCACTGGCAAGCAATACGAAAAAGAGAGTTCGAGAATGGATGCCAGAATACTTACATAGCTATTGACTTTTTCGGACTCGAAACGAGAATTCGTTAACTCAACTTGGGAAACATGAAAGACAACCAAATGAAAACTATCCTGCTAATCTTCACTGTCCTTTCGGCCGCAACCAGTCAAAGTTTCGGACAAACGCCAGACCTAATCAGTGCTTCGGCTACCGAGGAAAGAGCGATTACGTTGCGCTGGGCGAGCCGGAGTAACGCCGTTTATCGCATCGAATGCGCCGACGAACTTCTCGAACAAGGCACCGCATGGAAAATTCTTTATGAGAATTATCCGAGCCACGGCACGAACACTTTTTGGTTGGATACAGGAAATTATCATTATGTCCCGCCGATCCTTCACCCGAAATATAATGCGACGCGCTTTTATCGTATCGTTGAGGAAGACACCGACAGTTCAACGAATAAACCTTCGGTTGCCATCACCTTTCCCACCAACGGATTTGTTGCTACGGATAACTTGACCATTACCGTTGCCGCCAGCACTCCGATGGCCACGTTATACACAAAGCTTTATGTGGATGGACAGGAAATGAAGCAGAGCGAGGATGGTTCCAATTATGTCATCAACACTTGCGAATGGTTCAACGGCACACACGTTTTATTTGCTACGACGGAATCGGGATCATCCTATGAAGGTGGTAAGCTTGGAACCCCTGCTGTTTTAATAAGCCGCAAAGTTTCGCCGTATGTCTCTGTGATCTTCAGCAATCTTGTGACAGCGATTTCATTTTCCGAAGTGTTCTTTGAACCGGATTTGGGACAAACCCAGCGCGTCAGCGCCGTTTTCGCCGCTGGTGTGGATTGGACGCTCAAAATAAAAGACCTTTCGAGCAACGTGGTGCGAACCGCGACGGGCAGCGGCAATTCCATGCACTTTGATTGGGATGGCAAAGGCAATGGCGGAACGAATCTGCAAGCGGGAGTCTATTATTATTATGTTTCAGCAGAGACGAACGGGCTGTCCTACTCCGCGTCCTCCGAGGGCGGCGGAGGGAGCGGGTCACCACCGTCGCTCTCAGCTTTTTCGATAAGTTCAGATGAAAATTTTTTTGAGGTGCCGTTTCCGCCTTTGCCGCCCGGACTTTCCTACGTAGATCAGGAAGGGAACGAAACAACAACAATGAGCATTCCGAGACAAACTTCCCAAAACTCGATACAAACTTCCATTCTGAGCCAAGAAAGCGGTGGCATTTCGCTGGATAGCTTCGGTGGAGGTTCTGCGCAAGCGGCTCCTCCCACGCCCAAGAGACCTCCGCCAACTCCGGGCAAAGGATTCATCGGCACCTTTGGCGTCGCCTATCAAACCTATACGAAAAACGGCACCAATGGCTTTACCGCTCCGCATATCAACGCGGTCAATGGGATTCCAAACTATATAACCTTTGAAGGAGGAGGAAGCACACCGAAGGTGTTGCCTTTATCAAAAAATGATGTGGTGGCGCTTAATTTTTTGGGCCGCATGGAAAGTGGAAAATGGAAAAACAAAGTCTTTCTGGACAACGACAACTTGAAGATTGCGGATTTGCGGGGCGCGGGAAATCCCTTTAACGGCGTCAAAATTGGCCTTCTCATGCTCCATTGCTTGTATGGTGATAAAACGGATTATACGGTAGGAAGCGCTGGCTGTATGCAAATGTATTTTCCGATCACGGCTGGCACGGGAGCCGCCTACTTGCGCATGTCAGAAATGAATCTGGGCGGAGCAGGCACCAACGGATTGAAATGGATGGCACTACTGGGATGCCATACTCTTTACCATGTCAATTGGGAGACCATGCAAGATTCGGGAATCAAACCTTACAACAGCAATCTGCGCTTATTGTTGGGAACAGATACGGACGTTGCCGTGGAGCCGAGTGTCGGATCATTGTGGGCTGAATATATGTTAAAGGGAACCAACGGCATTCCGCTTAAAATCAAAGAGGCTTGGTATACAGCCGGAAGAAACGCCTATCAGGAAGGAGTCAAATTTACAGATTATTCCAGCCTGATCCCGATGAGGTTTGCCGTCGCGGGTGACGACGCCTGTATGGATGATTATCTGGAAGCAACGAATAATCCGGCTCTTTCCGGCAATTGGACCTACGATCTTCCAACACGACAAGTTTATCCCTAGCGGCATGAAAACAATTTTCCTGGTTTTGATTGGAATGTTTTCTTCGGCTGCCTTCTCACAAAGATTGCCGTTTAAGAACGAAGGGGGAATCGAATTTCACCGGACGAATCTTGTCGTGCGCTGGATCGCGCCGGAAAATCCTTGGCCGAAAACAATATGGGTTTATCAAGTGATTCCGACGAAATTCTCACCAGAGGTCATTTCTAATTTGATGGCGATTGGCTCGTTCACGGAGAAGGACAAAACAAACTGGAATGGAATCGGTTTCTCGAATTCAGGTCGCCATCTCCAATTGAATTTCACCGGAGGTGAGATCTTTTATGATTCTCGACACGTTTATAGTCGCACGAACGTGCCCAAAGGTGTTCCAGAAACCAATCAACTATTTGGATTGACGACCAATCTAATTTCAAAGGTTGGCATAGACCTTTCCGAGGTTAAAAAGGATGAGAACGGCAAACCGATAGTTTGGTTTGATCCCAGCGATCACGGGACAACGTATCATTCACCGCAAGGAGTTGTTACTATTGTTAATTATCGTCGAACGCGTTTTTCACGTGTCATAGATGGTATCGAATTGGGTTTCGACGATGGTGAAGTGGAATTCGGCGAACACGGGAAGATCACGATGATACAAATCAGTTGGCGCAGCTTGGCGCGGGAGAAATCTTATCCAGCAGCTACGCCAAGCGACATTATCAAATGGATGCGCGAAGGCAGGGCTTTTCAGAAGCGGTTCGCGGGGCCACGTGCAGAAGAAAAAGACTTCGATTGGGCAACGGTGAAAAGTGTGACTGTTAAAAAGGCAAAAGCCATTTATGCCGGAGATTCATTTTTCAGAGGCAAACGGGAGGATTACAAAGGCGACCCGAATTCTCCAAGCTGGGTCAAACCTTACGCAAATCTTTGGGTCACCGTTGATACTGGTACAACCAACATTGATGTTCAAATCGTTTGTCCAATCATGTCGTGTAGTTTTCAAAACAGGACTTTTTTGTAGTTAGCAAAACAGGACTGGTTATTTTGGACGATTGGTAAAGAGGAGGACGGGTTTTTGCTTTG
>JAYVSV010000178.1:0-17282 GCA_043775015.1 Verrucomicrobiota bacterium | reverse complement strand
TTTGGCGGCTTTGGCTCTCCATGGCCTGATCCCCCGCCCGCACTGTTTCCAAAAGCACACTATTGGCCGAACACTACTGGCGGGGACGCCCGCCGCTACTTCGGAGTTCGGGTGAAATACTCGTCCAGGTTTATTGAGGGTTTCTTCCGGCGAAAAGAGGCGAGGCAGTTCGTAGCCGAGCGTTTGCAAGACACATTGGCAAACACCCTGTCTCACAAAAAAAAAGGCAGGTTCAATGAAGAACCTGCCTTTGACTATTAATTAGTTTAGTTTAGAAACCCTTCTTGCCAGCCGCTTTCACTTTGGCCCAACGAGCTTTGGCCAATGCGGACAGGCGCGCTTTGCCTGCTGCACTCAAGGTCGATTTTTGGCCTGTCGCAGCTTTCCTGGCTGGTGCCGCAGTTGGAGCCTTCGCCGCTGGTTTGCCTGCCGGTTTATTTTTCGCAATCCACTTTGCCTTCATCAGAGCAGAAAGACGGGCCCGGGCTGCCGCTGACATGGGTTTGCGTGCTGGAGTCGCCGTAGTCTTTGCTGCGGGTGCAGGAGATGACGCCGTGGGTTTAACCGAGGGTTTTTTTGCCGGAGCCGCTGAACCAGAGACAGAAGCGAGTTGAGCTTGCAGCTTCTCGATTTGCTCTTTGATTTGAACGGCTTGTTTGAGTTGTGTTAGTGATAATTCAGCTAAGTTTGTTGCCATAATGAGGTCAGCCTAGACCTAGGGGATAAATCAGTCAACAATAACAAATCATGAAAATCAGGGTATCGACGACGTAGCATTCGCGTTTTTCAATTCTGAGATATGGTTGTCCTGCGCTCCGGCAAGGTTGCCGTACGGGTTGCCTCAATCTCACCGTTGCTGGCCGACAACACACGGGTCGGCTAGGGTCGCCACGCCGGGCCAAGCTGGTGGATCGTGCCGTGCAAGTCACTGCGAAGATTCTTCCCATCGGCGGTTTCCAAGTTGTAGCGCACTTCGAATTGCATCACGGGACGCAGCCCTGGAATTTCAAGGAATAAGCTATGTCCGTCGGGGAGCAGTTTCGCCGAGCGCACCTCGAGCGGTTCATGGCCTTCCTTCTCCCCGTCGGATGGCAGATAATCTTTCGAGCCATACTTTGCCGCGTAGCGATAGTTCCAATGCGCCACGGCATAGTTGCCCGCATCCTCGGCTGAGGCGCGGTCAAGCGAAGTCATGAAGTGAAGCCGCAAACCATTCGTGTGGACGTGAAATTCGGTCGGCACCAGCACCGTCCCGCCGGTGTAGCGCACGCGCTGAAGGCAGCCGTCGCGCGCAGCACTGGTCTGCCAACCGCGCGAGCCGACGACGTAGAGCTGGCCGTCGCGCGGATTGAACGCACCACGCATTGCGCCCGAGAGAAATTTTCCCGGCAGCGGCACGATCGCGCCCTGGGCCACGCCCCCGACCACTTCGCGCAGCACGAGAAATTGCGCGCAGTGCCCGAAGGAGAAATGCAGGAAATGATCCTGCAACGGGCCCCATCGATCACTCTTCACCCAGAGTTCGCTGCCGCTGGAGTTGTCCACGCGATGGGGAATCCAGCAGAGCGGCGCGTCGTAGCCGAGCGGGCGTTCGGCCGTCACGCGCGGTTCCGGAAAACCGTACCAGCCGCCAGTCTTGACTTCGCAGATGGCGCTCGAAGGTGTCCAATCACCTTCCTGCGGCGCCACAGTGATGATACGACCGTCGGGGCTGACTCCCATGCCGTTGGGGTTTCGCCAACCGGCGGCGAGCGTCTCCAGCTTCGCGCCGTCGGGCGAGACGCGGTGAACGCCTTTTGGATCCACGTAGTAGAAATTCCCGTTCGTGTCCGTATCCAGGCTGGTCACGTAATCATGTCCGCCGGTGGAAGTTTGAATCTGGTTGCAGAAGTTTTCGTAAAAGTCCGCCTCGCCATCGCCATTCTCATCGTGCAACACGGTGATTTGATCGCGACCCAGGACATAAATTTTTCCGTCGCGCACTCTCAGGCCGAGCGGCTGAAAAAGACCCGTGGCGAAACGGCGCCAGGTGAGTTTTTGCAACGTATCGTCGATACCGCCGACCAACCACACATCGCCATGAATCGTGCAGACGGCCCCGTCGCCGTTCGGGAGAAAGTCCACGCCTGAGGTGAAGAAGAGCGCCTTCCAGGGATTGTCGTAGGGGATGGTGAGTGTGTCTATGACGTAGGCGTCGCTGCCAAAGCCCCGTTGGCCGCGGGTGGTGATCGGTTGCCAGCGAGTCGCTCCGGGTCGGGCAAGGGCCGCAAGTTTTTTGGGTGAAGATGAGTTCTTCACAAGAGCGGCGAACTTCGGCAACGCTTCAGACGCGCAGCATGCGATAAATACTTTCAATCGCAAGACGGACTTCGTGGCCGCGATCTGAAGCTGCAACACGCTGCCGTCCCACTGCAGTTCGGCACCAGGGTCGCCAGTCGTTGCGACCGCAACCGCGCCGTTTGTGCCGGTGACACTGGCCAACTTTACGCCTTGCAGGTTTGTGAGTTGCATCCTGTGGTCAGGGCTTTCGAGCAGCGTCAATGTGAATGCCGGTGAACCCGCACCGATCTCCAGCGTGCGAGTGAACGCGCGGACGCCATCACCATTTTCGAGCCACGGCGATTCTAGCACGCGTGTTTCTCCGACTTTATAATCAAGGACAACATGCCCTCCATTCACATGGTGACCACGCCACTTCACCGTCTGGCCTACCCACGACGACGCGGCGGGCGCAACGAACTGCATCTGACCTCCTGGTTGAGGTGCTTCAATCAAGCCGAAGCGTGATCCGCTGAACTTGAGGAAGCCGTCGCTCCAACCTCCGCGAAGCGTGCCGGTCGCGGTGTCGTAAACCACCGTGCCCTCGCCGTGCGCGCCGACGCGCACCGACAGGCCTTTGGCAACTTTCCCATTGGGCAGCGGGAGGTTGGAGGCAAGGAAATTTCCAAAGTCCGTCTGGCTCCAACGCGCATCAACCCAATCGGTTTCCTTTTGTTTCTCCGGTTCGTCGTCGAGGGCAGCGGCAGAAAGATTGAGCGAGGTGATGATCGAAACAATCGTGAGCGCGGTTAACCTGGATGAATAATTGAACTGCATGGCGGGCATTATCCACAGCCTCGGGATTTCGGATAGCAAGATTTTTGAAATCGCAAATTGCCGCTAAGTTCGACGGCATTTGCTGGACATGGGCGCGCCGACACAGGCATTGAACGGATTGCCACAACCAGCGCTTCTGGATCAAGAAATCCATGCCAGAACTGAAGCCTATTCTGACGAAATTTCTTTGGTTCCAAAGTGGTCGCTCAATCGCAGCGCAGCCGGAATAGGCGCGAGGCTGAACCCGCCGGGATCGTTGCGGGTGATTCCACTCCCAAGTCATACCACGGTCCGCTTACGGTTTCCGCGCCTTGCAGGTGGAAGCCGTCGGCTTCCCAAGTCAGCGTGACTCCGTCCGGCGTGGTGGCGATTTGTAGTGGCACGGGCGAGCAAGCGGGCGTGGTTTGCAATCGGTGGATCAGGTAATCCATTTCCTCGCTGATGGTGACGCTCAGCCCGGTGTAAGCCGTGGGTGGCGTGAACGCCGTGGAGGGTTCGGCCAGAATGCGTAGTTCAGTGCCGACGCAACCGAGCGTGCCGCAGGTCAATCCGTTCAGGACAACAATCGGATTCGTGTCGGACAAACTCACCACGCCAACGCTTGGGCAGCCGAGGGTCCCCGGGAAACTTCCCAGCGTGACGAGAGTGCCGCTGGGGATGGCGGGCACGTGCAATCTTTCGGCGACGAGGGTGGTGCCGTTCCAGAGTTGCAGCGTGACTTGGGACACGCCCCAGTTGATAAACTCAGCGCCGCAATCCACTCCTAAACCGTTGGCGTTCGGTGACAGGCGCAGGTTGATCACTGGCGGTGGCGGGCGATTGGTCGTCGTGCCGGGCGGCCAGCCGCGGATCGCGAATTTTTGTTCGAGCGGCGGCAGGCCGTTCGTGTCGAGCGAAGTCATGCGCAACTGGAAATTCGCGGCGTGGCCGAGTTCGGTTTGCACCCCACCCCCTGAACCGAGCGAAAAGAATTCCATGCCGCGCTCCGCGCCGTCGTCGTAGGCCTTCATGATCGTCACATGGCCGTCGCGGTACGGTTTGCCGTCCTTTGCCGTGATGCTCGGGTTGTCGAACGCGATGCTCGTCAGGTTGCTGGTCACGAGATCGAACTGGGTGATCGGCATTGGCGGAAGGAGCGTGCGCGGCGTGAAGACGAGTCGCGCGGTCTTGTTGCCCGTGGAGCCGCGGCGCGGGTAGTTGCCGTAAATGCAGCCATCCCAACCTTTGCGCGCAGCGTCGGGCGTCCATGTGCAGGACGGAAACTCCAGAGTCACTTCGCGCGTGCGGCAATCGAACGTGACCGTCAGCAAGCCATTCGTCGCGCCGCCCATCGGCGTGAGGTTGGCGAGCACGTTGGTTTCAAGACTCGCTCGGGTGTGCGTGAACGAGGAGAACAATTCTCCGTTCGTGCCGATCGCGATGGAGCGGAACGTTGCCTCGGGATCGCTCACGATTTGAGGGTTCACCTGGATGTTCCAACCGCAATGCGGCTGGCAACTGCGCTCGAAGTGCAGCAGTGGTTCGGCGATTCCGTTTGCCGCGTCGAAGGCCGCAAGGTCAAAACTCGCGTCGGGGGGTGCGTTGAAATCCAGCACGGTGCTGAAGGTGAATTTTTCCGCCGCGCCGAGATCGAAACGCACACCTTCCGTGCCGTTGAGGTCGGCGAAGTCCACGCCCATACCGCCGCCCGGGAAGTCCGGCAGGTAAACGATACGGCCCGAGGGCGGCGGGTAGGTGATGATGCCGATGACTTTTCTCGGGCAGCCCCATTTCGGGTGCGGCGGTTTGACAATGACGTAAAACCCGCAGATGGCCACGCCACCGCAACTACTCGTCGCGGTGCAGGTGACTGCATTTGTGCCGAGCGGGAAAACGCTGCCCGAGGGTGGCGAGCAAACGACCGGCCCGACGTTGCCCGTCGCCGCGACGGCGAAGTTCACGATCGCGGAGTTGTTGCTGCAACCGAAGACATAAATGTTCGCCGGACAGGTGATGACGGGCACCGGCGCGATTACGGTGAACGGCAGGATGCAGATGTTGGTGTTGCCGGTGCAGTTGGAAATATGAATGGTGATGGAATGATAGCCGGGGCCGAGGACGGTTCCAGCGGCGGGCGATTGCGTGATATTGAGCGTGCCGCAACTGTTGGAGATGCAGGACGAATTGGTCAGCACAGAAAGATTCGGGACGATGCCGGTGCAGGCATTTGTGACGACGAGCAGGTTGAGATAAGAATCTTGCAGGCAGTCGCAGTTCACGCTCAACACGCCGCCGTTGGTCGAGGCGATCACGGTTTGACTCCAGTTGGTCGCGTTGCCGCAGGCGTCGGTGAGCGTCCAGGTGCGCACTGCGTTGAGCGGACAAAGGCTGTTCGTGATGGTGCTGGCGACGGTGACGGTCACGTTGCTGCCGCTGCAAAAGTCCACGCCGATGGGTGCGGGGTCGAAACTCCACGGCGCGGCGCAGGCCACGGTCTTGATCGGAACATTCGTGCAGGCCGCGATGACCTTCACGTCGTCGAAATAATAATAGGAGGTATTGTTGACGGGGGCCGGGCCCATGTTTTGCGCGGTAGTGAACGCGTCGTTGAGGAAGTTGCCGAGCGTGAGTGTGTTTTCTCCGCCACTGGCGACAAAGGTGCCGGAAACCAGCGTCCAACTTGTCGAGTTGGTGATGATATTGCTGGACGAATTAACGACCTGTGGCGTGACGGCGAAGTAATTCGAAATGTTGCCGGTGGAAAAATGCGCGCCGATTTCCGCGATGGCATGGGAGGAATTGTCGGCGCGACTCACCCGGAACGAAACCGTGTAGGCTTGCCCGGCAAGTAACGGAGCGATGAGCGGCGTTTCCAGATATTCCCGGATGGAATTGGTTGTGTTGCCCGTGTTGAAATAAACGTAGCAACCGCCGTAGCCGGAGCCTGAGAAAGGTGTTTGCGTGCCGATAAAGTTCACGGGCACAGACACGCCCGACGCGAACGTGGCGCAGGATTGGAATAATTCCGAACTCCAACCCGTCCAGGGTTGGGCGTTCATCAGATACGAAAATGCCGGGGGGCATTGGCTGAAGTTTTCAAAATCTCCATTCGGCACCATGTTCACGCCCGAACACAACAACATGGGCGGCGCGAAATCCACTTCTGTGACGATCTGGGTGGCGGTCATGGAATTGACGCACGCGTCGTAAATCGTCCAGACCCGCGTATGGATTTTCGGACACGTGCCGGTGACGGTCGTGCTGGTGACGAAAACGGAGAGGTAATCGCCGCTGCATTCATCATACGCGAGCGGCGTGTCGAATTCCCATTGCGTTCCGCAGATCACGGTCTTGTTTGTGAAACTGCAAAGCGGCACGACAGAAACGTCCTCGTAATAGTAGTACGCGAAATCAAAGAAGCCTGGGAAGGGCGAGTTCGTGCCGCGGTTGATCACACCCGTTGTGTTCGCATCGTTGCGGAAATTGCCCAGCGTGATGTGGTTCTCCCCGCCGACTGCGGTGAACGTGCCTTGCACGAGCACCCAGGAATTCGTGGAAGTGAGCGGGTTGCCTGAGGGATTCTCAACTTGAGGAATGTAGTTCAACGGGCCTTGCGTAGAGGGTCCAAGAATCGGCCCGATGGACAAATGCGCGCCGATTTCAGAAATTGCCCAACCGGAGAAGTCGGCCAGGTTGACGCGGAAGGAGACTTGATACGTGATGCCAGCTACGAGCGGCGCGAGCAGCGGGGCTTCGATGTATTCACGGTAGCCGGGCGGCGGATTCGTGCCGTAGCGGGAATAAACATAAGCCCCCGCATAAGCCTGTCCGCTAAACGGTGTCTGGATGCCGCCAAAATTTGTCGGCGTGGAAACCCACCCGTACGTCGTGCAAGAGTTAAGATAATCCGGCGTGGCGACGGTGGGATTGAACCACGGAGCAGCGGCGGACACCTGCGAGAAAAACCAGGGACAAAAGGCGTTGTTCTCGAACGAAGGATTCGGCGCGAGGTTCGCCCCGCCCGCACACAACAAAATAGGCGGATTCGTGTCCACGATGGTAATGATCTGGCTCAGGTTGGTGGTGTTACCGCATTGATCGGTCAGCGACCAATCACGTTGAATGACCTGCGGGCAATAGCCGTTCGTGATTGTCGTCATGTTGACGGTCACGTTGCCACCGCTGCAATTATCAAACGGCGCAACATCGTCAAACGCCCACGGTTGGCCACACTGGACGGTTTTATTCGTCAGCGGATCACAGATGGCCACCACGGACACGTCGTCGAAATAATAATAGGCATAATTGACGAATGCTCCGCTGACTGGAACGACGGTCGTGGAAGGATCGTCGCGAAAATTGCCGAGAACCAAATAACTTTCGCCGCCGATAGCCGTGTAAACGCCTTGAATCAAAGTCCAGTTGGTGGTGTCCGTAATGATGTTGGTGGCAGGATTGACGATCTGGGGGGTGAAGGGCAGCACGCCCGTGAACGCGTTGCTGATCGGCCCGTAGTTCATCAGCGGCGCCGGGAAGAGTAATGCGCCGATATTGGCAATGGCGTTGCCAAAAACCTCCGCACGACTCACGTTGAACGACACCAAATATTTCTGGCCGGACACCAGCGTCGTCTGTAACGGCACTTCGAGATATTCGCGATACGAGTTGGTGGGATTCGTTCCGAACGTGGAATAAAGCACAGCGCCCGCATAACCCTGGCCACTCAACGGAATCTGGACGCCGGGAGAGTTGGTTGGCGTGGTGACAAAGGAACCGTTCCCAGCGCAACTGTTGTAATAATCGCTCGTTCCGTCCGTCGGTGTGAACCACGGCGCGGCGAAGTCGAACTGCGAGTTCGCGGAAGGACAATTCGTGAAGCTCTCGAAATTCCCGTTCGGCACAAGATTCGCGCCATTGCATTGCGTGCCGGGCGGCGTGGTGTCCACCGTGGTAACCACCTGGCTGCAAGTCTTCACGTTGCCGCAACCGTCGGCGATCTGCCAGGTGCGCGTGATGATTTGCGAACACGGGCTGTTGCTGACCACGTAGTCGTTGAAAGTCGTGTTCACCAGGCAACAAGCCGAGAGCACAACCGGCGGATCGAAAACCCAACCGCTCCCGCATTCCACGGTCTTATTCGTCGGGCAGGCGACGGTGAGATTGGTCGTGGGCACGGGCGGGAGGACGGTGAACTGCACGGTGCAGGAGAAATAATTGCTCTGCAAATCCTGCACCTGGAGGGTCAGCGGATAGGTGCCGACGGTGAACTGCATTCCCGGCGGAAAATTTTGCGTGCAAGAACCGGGCAGCATATTCGTGGTAAAACAATTTGCGAACAGCGCGCACAAGCTTGGCACGACGCCCGGGCAAGTGACGGTTATGTTGGTCAGGCAGTTGCAATCCAGCGGCACGGGCGCATTGGTGAACAGATTCAGGATGACATCGTCCAGCACCAGCTCATCGGACATGCCGTTCGGACTTACGTAATGGCCCCAATTGATCCACCTGAATGTCACGGTCGAGGCGGTTGGAATGAAATAGACCTGATAACGCTGTGAAGTGCCGATGGGACCGTTCCCGCTTGGGGCGGCGAAGTAGAGCCGCGATTCGCCGGTGATGTCCAGGCCGAAGAAACCATCCACCGGAAATTGGGGTGTGCCAATTTCTTCTCCGCTGGTCCAAAAATCCAGCACGTAGGTGGCGGAAGGATTCAGGCCCGAAACGGTTTGCTTCAAAGTGACCGGACCGTCGGTCGGCTTGGGCACGATCACTGGAGTCGAAGAAAATGTGACCAGACCGTTGGCCGCCTCCGTGGGAAAGGGAGCGACCCCCGCCATGATGCCGCCGCCGAAATAAAGGCCGTTGGTGCCGTGCGGGAGGATGGTGCTGTTGTTAATTCCGCCGAAACCGTCGTTGCCCCAAATCGCATAGCTGCCGACCTGGCCGGAAGCGATCCAGCCGGTCAGGGATATGGTTGGAGTAAAGCCAGTGCCGGTCGCCCAGTAGGAGCCGTTGGTGGCCACGCCGCCGTCCGCTTCAAAGCTGCCGTTAACGATCAGGTTCGCAGGGCGATTGCCGACCAGGGTGTCGTTACCCGTGACGGACAGGATAGACCCTGAAGCAGACGCCACGCAGGCGGCGAGGGCAAGGATTACGATTGGGGTGGAGTTCATGGATAAAATTTTGTGACCGTTATTCTGTCAGCTTCGTGCTTACCGGCTCAACCACAAACAAGCCGGAACGCACGGCCATTGGCGGTCGCGGCCAAATTTTGTGAGTTGTAGTTGACGCCCAATCTAACCGCGAGAATATGCAAGTAAAGCGGAAATAAAAACCGGGCCAAAGGAAGTCGGCACGGGTGACTTTCTTGATCTCGGCGTGTTCGTCGGTGCTCAACTCGGGCGCGGGGCGCGTGAGGATGTCTCGAATCACCAGATTCTCCCCGGTCATTTCCTCGCCGACGTGGCGTTGCTACTCCGCAGACAGGGTGCGGCTAGGTTTGAGCAATTCCTCACAACATTAGAATTCCTCTTGCCGCCATTCCTGTCGGCATCCTACCCTCAGCACTCAATCACTCTATTATGTTAAACAACCGTTCTCGTTCATCTGTCATTTGCTGCCTGCTCTCCATCGGCCTCGTCAGCCTGCTCGCAGTTACCGCAACCGCAGCCGACAAGTATTCGGAAAATCCCGGCCCGGAAGGCGACGGTGATTACACCATCGGTCCAGAATACAAGATTGATCCCGATCTCACGGACCTGGGCAATCCCAAGGGTAAGTCCTTCGGGTTTTCCATGCCCTTGGCGGCCAGCAAAATATTTCGAGGCGACGACAAAACGCTCGATCCCACCAAGAAGCCAGTGCGAAAGGAGCGCAAAATCTCTGTCTATGTGCCAGCCGCCTACAAAGACGGCACCAAGGCTCCGCTTCTCATCATCCATGACGGCCCGGGCCAGCTCGGCTTGGTGCGCAACGCATTGGACAACCTGACCATTTCCAAGGATCCGAACCGCAACCTGCCCGCGTTCATCGCGATTGCCGTCGAGAACGGTGGCGACGACAGCAAGAACAGCGAGCGAGGACTGGAATACGACACCCTGTCCGACCGGCTCGCCCGGTTCATCCATGACGAAGTCCTCCCGGCGGTGCTGAACCACGCGGAGATCAAAGCCGCCTATCCCCGCCTTGCCTTCACGGACAATCCCTGGGGACGCGGCGTGATCGGTTGCAGTTCCGGTGGGGCTGCGGCCTTGACCATGGCTTGGTTTCGGCCTGATTTGTTCCGCCGCGTAATCGCGTATTCCGGCACGTTCGTTGATCAGCAGGATGACGACGCGCCGGAGGAAGTCAGATACCCGCTCGGCGCGTGGGAATACCACTCCGGCCTGAAACTGATCGAAACCAGCGAGCAGAAACCGCTGCGCATCTTCACGCATGTATCCGAGAAGGACATCCGCCCGAACGATGCCGAAGAAACCCATCACAACTGGGTGATGGCCGGCCAGCGCACGGCAGCGGCGCTCAAGGCCAAAGGTTACCATCACCGCTTTGTTTTTAGCCAGGCCACCGGACACTGCGACGGGCGGGTTTTCGAGCAAACCCTGGCAGACACGCTGGTGTGGGTGTGGCGCGGCTACCAAGCCGACTAGGCGAAGTGTAAAGTTTTAGGTGCGAAGTGCGAAGTGCAGTCAGTTCGACGATCGAAAGCTCGAAGAGAGCGGAATACTTTTGCTCGTAGAGTGGTTTGTCGTAGGCGCGGGTCAGGCCGGTGTAGATCACATCCTTGATGGCGAGATGGCCGCGGCAAAGAATTGGCGTCAGAAGGTTCCTTCCCGCATACTCAGAAGTATGGATTCTTCACGGGTCACAGTGGCTGGAGATGGAGCTTTCCGCAGAAGAACAGGATGCGAGTCTTATAATTCTTGAAGTTGCGAAAGCCTCTGGCGGCGGATTTGATGAAGTATTCGCTCGTCTCGCGTCCCGCCACGACGGGATCATCGCCGATTCCATCGAAACCGTCGTCGGCTGCGGCGGCATGGACGGCAAAGAAAAGCACTCAAATCAGCTCGCGACTTCGTTAGATTCTTTAACAGGCAGCGCAGTTTGAAGTTTGCGACCGCGTTCGCGCGACTCCGCCGCGAGTTTCTTTTTGTAAGCCAGAACTTGTGCACAGATTTTTTCATCGGCTGCGCCAAGAATGGAAACCGCCAGCAGCCCCGCGTTCTTCGCGCCGCCAATCGCGACGGTGGCTACCGGAATTCCTCCAGGCATCTGCACGATGGAGAGCAACGAGTCCAAACCTTTGAGCGACTTGCTTTCCACCGGCACGCCAATCACCGGCAACGGCGTGTGGCTCGCGACCATGCCGGGCAGATGCGCCGCGCCACCCGCGCCCGCGATGATGACGCGCAGTCCGCGCCGATGCGCGGTCTTGGCGTAACGCGCCATGTCGTCCGGCGTGCGATGGGCGGAGACGACGCGGACTTCGCACGGGATTTGGAACTCGTGGCAGATGTTGTAAGCCGCCTCCATCGTTGGCCAATCCGAGTCGCTGCCCATGATGATGCCGACAAGCGGCGTGATTTTTTCTTTCATGATTTTGTTCCAAATGAAATTTCCTTCGCCGCGCGTTCGGCGATGGCGAGACCTTCTTCCTGCGAATTTTCCAGCACGGTGATGTGGCCCATTTTGCGTCCCGGCCCGCTCATCAGCTTGCCGTAAATGTGGACGCGTGTCCCAGTTTGCCGCAGGACGTTCTCCAGTCCGCGCGGCTGGCCAGAAGATTTTTCCGTGCCGAGCAGGTTCACCATCACCGCCGTCGGCGCGAGCATGAGCGGATTGCCCAGCGGCCAGCCGAGCACGGCGCGGACGTGATTTTCAAACTGCGAGCAATCGCACGCCTCGATCGTGTAATGCCCGGAGTTGTGGACGCGCGGCGCGAGTTCGTTGATGACAAGGTTGCCGTCCGCCGCCAAAAACATTTCCACACCAAAACTACCAACGCCGCCAACGGTCTCGACCGCACGCCGCGCCAGCTCAGTCGCGCGTGTGGCAATATCGCTGGAAATTTGCGCGGGCGCTTTGACGACGTGGCAGACGTGATGGCGCTGGATGGTTTCGACAACCGGATAAACCACCACTTCGCCATTGCGTCCGCGCGTGACGATTACGGCCAACTCTTTCACGAACGGAAAAAATTCCTCCACGAGCAAATTATTCTCGCGGCCGCCCAGCGCCTCCCAGCCCGTCGCGATGTCTGCTTCCGAGCGCAGCGTGAAATTACCTTTGCCATCGTAGCCGTTGCGCCGCCTCTTGAGCAGCAGCGGCCAGCCGAAAGATTTTACCGCCGCCTGAATGTCGTCAGGCAGGTTCGCTGTTAAAAATTTCGGCACGGCCAGCCCGGCGTTTTTCAACGCTTGCTTCTGGGTGTATTTATCCTGCGTCACGGCGATGCACGCGGCGCTGGGAAAAACTTTGTGGCCGGCCTGCTCCAGAACTTCCAGCGCCGCCGCGTCCACGAATTCGTTTTCGAGCGTGATGACATCGCAGCGCGCGGCGAATTGGAGGAGCATTTCCGCATCGCTCCAGTCACCGACGATGGAATCCGGCGAGAGCCTCGCCGCCGGGCTGAATGGATTTTTCTCCAGCACGATGACTTCACAGCCGAGCGGCAGCGCGGCGATGGCCGTCATGCGCGCAAGCTGTCCGCCGCCGATGATGCCGAGTCGCACCGGAAAATTTTGCGTCGTCGTCTGGCGTTTGATTTCAGAATCGTAGGTCTCGTGCATGATTCAAAATTTTCCCTGCCGCAGCACTCGGATGTCCGTCTCGTATGCAACCATCGCGAACTTGGCGAAAAACTCCTTCTCCAACCGCTCCAAAAGTTTTTCCGCAACGCCGGGCGGCACGATGACTTGCAACTGGATGTTGGCGAACTCCTGAATGTCCGCCGTGCGTCGGCCCTGATTGCCGTCGCCCTCGACGGTGAAGAGGGTGTAGCCATGCGCGCCGACTTCGGCGAGAAGCTTGCGGAGCGGTTCGCGTGCGAGGGCTTCGCAGATGATGGTGACGAGTTTCATGGGATGCGTGTTCATGTTCGTGATTTTTAATTCTGAAAATATTTTGCGAGCGCGTAATAAATCGGGATGCCAACCGTGATGTTAAACGGAAAGGTGATCGCCAGCGACGGCGTGAGGTAAAGCGCCGGGTTGGCTTCCGGCAACGAAAGGCGCATCGCGGCGGGCGCGGCGATGTAACTGGCGCTCGCGGCGAGCACTCCCATGAGTGTCGTGCCGCCGAGACTCAAGCCCGCATATTTGCCAAGCAACACGCCAATGCAGCCGTGGAGGAGTGGCATAATAATTCCGAACGCGACGAGGAACGGTCCAACCTTTTTGAGATCTCCGAGACGCTGGCCAGCGACCATGCCCATTTCGAGCAGGAACAGCGCGAGCACGCCCTGAAACGGCGTCACGAAGAACGGTTCAACTTTGTCCATGCCCGCCTTGCCGCACAACGCACCGACGAGCAGCGCGCCCACCAGCAGAAACACGCTGCGCCCAAACACCGCCTCGCGCAGCACGCCCTTGAGCGAGCCGTTGAAGATGGAGCTTTGCTTTTCCAGCGTCATCTTGCCGAGCAGCACGCCGACGACGATCGCGGGTGATTCCATGACGGCGAGAAAGGCCGTGGCATAATTTTCGTAAGGCTCGTTGATGGCTTTCAAATAATTCGTCGCCGTGATGAACGTCACCGCACTGACCGAGCCGTAGTGCGCGGCGATGGCGGCGGCGTCCACCGGGCGCATTTTGCCGCCGAATCGCAACAGCGGATAAGTCCACAGCGGAATGAGTGCGCCCAGCAGCATTGCCGCGAGCGCGGGCAAAATGACTTTCGCGATGCCCGCTTCGTGAATCGCCACGCCACCCTTGAAGCCGATGGCCGTGAGCAAATAAATTGTCAGCGTGACGTAAAGTGCCTCGGGAAATTTCAGATCGCTTTTGATCAGCGCCGCAATGATGCCGAGGGCGAAGAACAGAACGGCGGGCGACAGCAAATTCGCCGACAGCGCGTGGAAGAAATCAATGTGCATTATTTTAGTTTTGGATGAATTGCACTTTGCCGGAGTCGAGATCGTAGAGGCCACCGACGATGCCGACTTTTCCTGATTCAATCAGTTCACGCAGCACGGGGCTTTGCTCGCGGATTTGCTGCATGACATTGCGAACATTCAACTCGGCAACTTTTTCGATGAATTTTCCGTCGGTCACGGCAACGCCGGGCAACTTCGCCTTCGCCTCCGTCACGCTCGGCTGAATTTTTTCCAGCAAGCCGGTGAGATGGCCGAGTTGCGCGCCGTTGCAAGCGCCCTTCACCGCGCCGCAATGCGAGTGGCCGATCACGGCAATGAGCTTCGCACCGGCTACTTTGCAGGCGAATTCCATGCTGCCGAGAATGTCGTCATCGAGGACGTTGCCAGCGACGCGGGCGTTAAAAATGTCGCCGAATCCTTGGTCAAAAATAATTTCGCTGGACGCGCGCGAATCCACGCAGCTCAAAACGATGGCGATCGGATACTGCCCGGCGGCAGTTTGCTCGCGCTGCGCCACCCAGTCACGATGCAGCGGTTGGCCCGCGACGAAGCGCGCATTGCCCGCCTCCAGCTTCTCAAACGCCTGCGACGGAGTGAGGGCGGACTGCTGGACTTTGGAAGTCGGCGGCGGCGCGTGGTGCGTCGTGGCGCAACCGGTCGCGAACAATCCGGCGGCAAGCGCCAGCGCGGCGGTGAGTTGATTCATGTTGGAGAAGCCTTGGTGCTGACCGGCGTTGTGATTGTAATTCGTTTCCATACGGCCACTCTAGCGGTAGGGTAGGTTTCGTAAAAATAGATTGTTTCTATTCTACTATTCGGTTATTCCGATAGAATGAATTCTGCCTTTGAAAACCCGGAATGGCTGAACTACCACCACTTGCGCCATTTCTGGATGATTGCGCGGCATCGCAGCATGACGAAGGCGGCGGCGAAGCTGAAGATTTCACAGTCCACCTTGAGCGAGCAGCTCGCGGAACTGGAAGACTGGCTCGGCCAGCCGCTCTTTGACCGGCGCGGACGCGAGTTGCACCTGACCGACGCCGGGCGCGTGGCGCTCGAACACGCGGAGACGATTTTCACCACCGGCCACGAATTAATCACGCGTTTCCGTCAGTCTGGCGAGACCCAGCAACGCGTGCTCCGCATCGGCGCCGTCGGCCCGCTTTCGAAAAATTTGCAGTTCGATTTCATCCAGCCGCTGCTCGCCGACATGCAGACGAAAGTCGTCGTCGTCGCGGGCGCGCTGGACGAACTCACGCGACAGCTACATGAGCACAAGGTTGATTTGGTCTTGTCCAATATCCCGCTGCGCGCCGACCAGCATCAAAACGTCTTCAATCATCTGCTCGGCGAAGTGCCGGTGTTTCTGGTTGGCGGAAAACAACTGAAGCTGTCGCCCGGAAAGTTTCCAAAATTCTTGAAAGATGTTCCACTCTTCCTGCCCAGCCGCCAGAGCGATGTGCGCGCGGACTTCGATCTGATTTTGGCCAGTGCTGGTATCGAGCCGTTCGTTCATGCGGAGGTGGATGACATGGCGTTGCTCCGCCTGCTGGCCTTAAGCGGAGAAGGTTTGGCGCTCGTGTCGAAGATTGTCGTGGAGCGCGAACTGCAATCGCGCAACATCAAGTTTATGCTACGTGTGCCGGGGCTGGCGGAGAAATACTTTGCACTTACCGTCCGCAAACGATTTGCCAACGCCTGGCTGGCTGAAGTCGTTGAGGTCTTCCGGGCGCGGCTCAAGGAACTGGCCAAAACATCCTCCGGTTAAGAACTGGCTAGATTCCTCCGTCTTGCCGCGATTGAAATTTTTCCGCCACACTCCTGCCTGATCAAAAAGAAATCGTCTGCAAAAAACTCAAACTCAACACGCCAATTTTCCAGCCTCGTTCTCGACGGGCCGGATCGCGCGCCGAGCCGCGCCATGCTTTATGCTGTCGGTTTTAAGAAAGAAGATTTCTCGAAACCAATCATTGGCATTGCTTCGACGTGGAGCATGGTCACGCCGTCCCGCTCTGCGGGATGCACATCGACAAACTTGCGCTTGAAGCGGAAGCAGGCGCGAACAACGCCGGTGGCAAAGCAATTATTTTCAACACGATCACGATCTCCGACGGCATCTCGATGGGCAGCGAAGGGATGAAATAGTCTCTCGTCTCGCGCGAAGTAATTGCCGACTCCATCGAGACCGTGGTCGCTTGCCAGGGGATGGACGGCTTTGTCGCAATTGGTGGTTGCGATAAAAATATGCCGGCTGCGTTGATCGCAATTGCTCGATTGAATCGCGCCGCCGTGTTCGTTTATGGCGGAACAATTCTTCCCGGTTGCTTGACCGGTGGGGCGAGCGTCCCCGCGAGCCGGTCTGATGAACAAGGTGCGGCGGCTCGCGACGACGCTCGCCCCACCAAAAAACTGGACATCGTTTCCGTTTTTGAAGCAGTCGGTGAACACGCGGCGGGCAAGATCAACGACAAGCAACTTTTTGATGTGGAATCGTGCGCCATTCCCGGCCCTGGTTCCTGCGGCGGAATCAAGGCGCGCGACATCGTGGTGATTCGTTACGAAGGGCCGAAAGGCGGGCCTGGCATGCGCGAAATGCTCGGCCCGACCAGCGCCATCATGGGCAAAGGACTCGGCAAAGAAGTCGCGCTCATCACCGACGGACGTTTCTCCGGCGGCACGCACGGATTCATCGTCGGCCACATCACGCCTGAAGCATATCTCGGCGGCCCGCTCGCGCTCGTCCGCGACGGCGATAAAATCATCATCGACACCGAGAAGCGCGAATTGATGTTGGGCATCACGCTCAAAGAAATGACCGCGCGCAAGAAAGCGTGGAAACCGATGAAGCCCCGTTACACCCGCGGCGTGCTGGCGAAATACGCGAGCCACGTCACGAGCGCATCGTTCGGCGCGGTGACCGATGCGGATTTGAAGTTGTAACGGAAAAAAAATTCCCGTGTATAGCGTTCGGGGATTCGTCTAAATTTATTTCGGAAGAAGGCAAACCCCAGCTTTCTAAGCCGGGACAATTCAATTGAAACCACGGATGGACACAGATGGACACGGATAGAGCGGTGAGAATGGAAATTTCCGGTGGTAGAGGCAGGCGCACCGT
>JAYVSV010000177.1:0-10675 GCA_043775015.1 Verrucomicrobiota bacterium | reverse complement strand
TTCCAAACCGCTCAAACTCCCGGACGTTCTTTCCGGGCGGCGAGACGCCCGCCCTCCACGGCAGGCGGGGACGCCCGCCGCTACTTCGGAATTCGGGTTTAAGCTGATGCTTCCAGCGGTTTCAGAAACGATAATGCCAAAAAACGAAGATGCGTCTTTGAGTTTAATTTCGTAAGCCGCATAATTCGGAGCCACCCCATTTCCGTTGTCGCCTGAGCGATGGCAAACCATACAGTTCGCTTCGAAAACTTTTTGCCCTCGAACCTTGTCGCCTTTCAACGACGAAGCCGCAGCATATTTGGCGATCACCTCTTGGCGTGGCCTGAGAACATCCGCGCCAAATAATTTTGAGGCCAGTTCTTTGAGTGCGGGAAAGGATTGCGTCAGCAACGTGGTTTTTCGAGAAGGACTAATTTGTGCAGCCGATATCATCCCGCTTTGCAAAGAATCCATGAGCGGTTTCAAACGCTCTCGGCGAGAGAAAATCGCCGTCAAAACTTCTTCGCGAATGGTGGGGCTAAAGTTTGGCCAACCTGAAATCAAACGCTCGGTCACGTCAGGATTATTGAACGAGCGAGAGTGTGCAGGGCGGCGAGTTGAACCTCTTGTGGCTCCCGAGCATTGAGTAGCTGCGACAAAGTTTCCTTCACGCGGCCAAAATCGTCGTATCCCAAAAGTTGAATTGACCGGTTCCGCTTGGCCAAGTTTTCGGAAGGCAACTTCGCGGTCTCGGCAGCCGCATCCAACGCCTCGCTAATTCGCCTTGCGCCGACGGTTTCTGAACCGGTAAACGCGGTGCGAAAATTCTTTCCCGCCTGTCGCAAACCATCGCCAAGTCCGGCAAGAAACGATTCTTGCGCATCACTCCCGCGATACACCAGCAGCGCGTAAAGGTTCAAAGTCTCCTTCAAATTATCCGGATTATTTTGCGCACCGAGAATGAACGTTATTTGCTGAAGAAACTTTTTTCCGCCAGCGCTTTGCAAAAAGGTTTTCTCTTCGAGAAGCATCGAAAGCGTCGGAAGACAAAGATCGGTTTGGCAGCTCAAAACCGCCGCGCGCATCCAAGGGTTTTCCGGGTCACGCTTCGTGATGGAGATCAAGGCAGCGGCGGTCTGCGGATATTCCGTTTCCCCGATCGAAAACGCGGCCTGAAAACGAACGCGAATATCCGGATCTTCCGCCAACTCAAGAACCATTCGCAAAACTCCGGGAACTTTCGCAAACCGTGTTTCGGAAAGCTTGATGGCGTTTTCGCGCACCCCGGCCGTCTTGTCCGAAATACCGAGACTAATATCTTTGCTGTGAAGAGTTCCAAGTGCGTCCAGACACCAAAGCGCGTGGAGTCGTGCCAGCGGTTCTTTGCTCGTGCGCAAAAGAATTTTCAACAACGGACTTGCCGCAAAATCATGTCGCTCGACAATCAAACGCTGCGCGGTTTCTTGCCACCAGGAATTGGGATTCTCGAGGGCAGCGACAAGTTCCTCCGTGCTGGCTTTTCCAAGTTGTGGCGGTTTCGGCACTTGGAAATTGGGCGGAGCCAATCGATAGATTCGCCCGCGATCCATCCCGTTTTGCAAATCGAGCTGCTCGCGAATGTCGTCGGGAATCGACCACGGATGCTCAATGGTTTCCCGATACATATCGAGGACGTGAAGTGTGCCGTCGGGAGCATTCACGAAATTGACGGGCCGAAACCAAGTATCAGTGGAGGCAACGAATTCTTTGTTCTTTTCCGCGCGCTCCGCTTTGAAAACGACGCCGTTGGGAGCGAGCGTTTGCCGAATGATAACGTTGTTCGCCACTTCGCCGAGAAAAGCATTTCCGTAAAATTCTTTGGGATATGCGCCGCCGCGATAAATCGTGATTCCACTGGCGGACGTGAAAACTCCGCCTCCGGTTAATTCACTGCGCGGAATTTTTTTATCCTCGGCCGTCCACCGATTCCAACGGAGTTCGCGCCACGATTCCACCGGACTGATTCGATAAACCGGCAAACTATCGCCCGCCTCAGCCGAATCGTGAATTGCGCTGTGCACGGGCGAAAACGGATTGCGCGCCAGGTAACGACTCTCCAGGACAACTTGTTGCACTGGGTTGCGGATGTTGCACAAGAATCGATTTCCCCAATCGTCGAAACTGTTTCCGAAACGCGCGCCACCCGACAGCACTTCGAATTTTTCGGTTTCTGGATCGAACCGAAAATCGTTGTGAGAGAGCACAATTGGTTTTGCCTGATTTTGTTCACCCGAAACAACGCTCCCGCCATTTCCGGAACCGGCGGCGTAAAGTTTATTATCGAGTCCCCAAACCAGATTGTTCATGACTGACTGCACATTGTATTTGCGAAAGCCGGTAAAAACTTTTTTACGAATGTCGGCTTTGTGATCGCCATCGGTGTCTTTCAAATACCAAATATCCGGAGTCGCCGTGACGAATACGCCGCCTTTCCAACAGGCGATGCCGCTTGGCCACGAAAGGTTCGTCGCGAAAATCGTACTCTTGTCAAACTTGCCGTCCCCATCGGTATCTTCAAGCACACGAATGCGCCCGATCGGTTTTTCGGTTTTATTTTCCTTCCATGCTTCGTGGGTCGTTTTATCGGTGTAAGGATAGTCATTCATCTCAACGACATAGGCCAAGCCGTTCTCGTCGTAAACCATCGCCACTGGATCGGTCACCAGCGGCTCGCTCGCGAGCAAATCCATTTTAAAACCATTCTGCATCCGAAAAGTTTTAGCGACATCAACTGGTTCAACCGGGGGAAGACCCGGCAATTTTTCGCGAAGAGCTGGAGTGGGATTTTTCAGCTCTGCAGAACTGAGATCACAAGCAGCGCAGCAAAGCAGGATCAAAAATAAAATTCGCATAGAAATCGGAATCAGATTACTGACGACGAATGGGCGAACGGTATTCCAACCGTTGATTTTGTTAAGAAGTTTTTGCACGAGATTTCCAATGCGCTTAAAACTCTGCAGCGGGCGATGCGACTCCAAACTCGCATATCCACCCATACCCGCGCTTGCCCCAAGCGGGGCGAATCGGGAGATAAACCTGTTTTCATGATATGTATCTTGTTCCTGAACTTTGCACCTTTGCGCGATCAAGGCATTTCTAAAAAATTGCCACTTGCTTCCTAAAAAATGCGACCCTATATTGCGCGCTCTTTTTAAGAGAACGATCAATTTATGCGACGACCAAAAGGTATCAAAACCAGAAAAGCAGTAGCCAAACGTTTTAAGATCACGGGTAGCGGCAAAGTAAAACGCTCACGTGCTGGCAAGCGCCATTTGCTGCAAGGCAAAAGCTCGAAACGCCGTCGGAGTCTCGGCACGGCCAAAATGGTCGATAAAACCGATATGTATCGCATCTTGCAAAATTTGCCCTTCAGCCACTAAGTTTAACTCAACATTTTAAAATCACATGCGTGTTACAAATGCTCCAGCCTCCCGCAAACGCCGTATCCGGACACTGAAAGCCGCCAAAGGTTTTCGCTTAAAACGGTCAGCTCTTTATCGTTACGCCGCCGACGCTCTCGATCACGGACGCCAATATGCTTATCGCGATCGTAAAAACAAAAAGCGCACCTACCGCGGACTCTGGCAGATCCGCATCAACGCCGCCGCTCGTGCTGCTGGAACGACTTACAGCCGCTTCATCGAAGGTTTGAAAGCCGCCAACTGCATGTTGGATCGTAAGATTCTCGCAGACCTCGCCGCCACCGATGCCGCTGCATTTTCAGAATTGGTGAAGATCGCGCAAAATGCTTTGAAAGATAAAACTGCCAAAATCGCGAAGGCGTAGTTTTCAAATTAAAATTTCAAACGGGCGGCCAGCGATGGTCGCCCGTTTTTCTTTTCACACGGAAGACTTGAAACTCAAAACTTAAAACTTAAAACTCGTCACCATGTCTTTCTTAAACGAACTTGAACCGTTGAAGCAATCCGCTCTGGCCGACATGAAGGCCGCTTCCGATCTGGCTGCATTGGAACAGACCAAGGGAACGTATCTCGGCGCGAATGGGAAATTTACCGCGTTAATGAAACTGCTCGGCACGTTGGCGAAGGAAGACAAACCCGCTGCGGGAAAAATTATCAACCAAACCAAGATTGATTTGGAAAGCGCCTTGGCCGAACGCCGATCCGAGCTGGAATTGAAAGCGGCGCTGCCCAAAGAGCCGTCCGATTTTACGTTGCCGGGACGCCGCCGTGCACTTGGAAAACTCCACCCACTGACTCAAGTTGCCGACGACATCGTACGCGCTTTTCGCAAAATAGGTTTCGCCGTCGCCGACGGTCCCGAAATCGAAGACGAGTTCCATTGCTTCGACGCGCTCAATACTCCCGCCGATCATCCCGCGCGCGATTTGCAAGACACGTTTTATCTAGCCAATGACGCCGCGAACAATTCTCCCTCTTCTGGGAGAGAGAACCGGGGTGAGGGCGAACGTAAACTTCTTCGCACTCATACTTCCTCCGTGCAAATCCGCGTAATGCAGAAACAACCTCCACCCGTACGCATCATTTCGCTCGGCCGCGTTTTCCGCCGCGACAACGCCGACGCCACCCACAATCCCACGTTTCATCAGATTGAAGGTCTTTATGTGGACAAAAATGTGACGGTTGGTGATCTCAAAGGAACGGTAGAATTTGTTTTCAAAGAATTGATGGGTTCAGACGTGAAAGTTCGATTTCGCCCTCATTACTTCAGCTACACCGAACCTAGTTTTGAAATTGATTTCTCAAGTTCGCTCGTGAAGAAGATGGGCAAAGACTGGTTGGAAATCGCCGGTTGCGGAATGGTTCATCCACAAGTTTTTGAAAATGTCGGCTACGATCCCGAAGTCTGGAGCGGTTGGGCATTTGGTTTCGGCATCGAACGGATCGCCATGATTCGTTACGGCATCAACGACATTCGTCTGTTCTACGAAAACGATGCGCGGTTTTTGAAACAGTTTTGAGCTCAGCGAACGCGGGACAGCCACGCTATTATTTCGTTCCTGCTCATTGAGCTTTCCAGCCTCGGCGAAAATCATCCCGCCGGTGCGACGAACCATTTGCGAATCAACCAGTGTATTGTCGCCACACTGAGCCACCAACTCTGCCAGAGTCGCAATGTGTTCGCACGATTCCACCGCCTTGTCTCCAAAATTATCAAAGGGGGTTTTCCCATTGGTCTGCTGATTTCCGAGATTTGAATATCGGGATTGTTGGTCTTGATCGGCTTGAATGGCCCGCGAATTTCGCGAGGCGCATCCGGTTTAATGTCCCAGGTATTGAGCTGATCCGGCGTGCCCAGATTGAAAATCATGATGGAGGCTTTTCATCGCTGCCCTTTGGCGACCGCACCCATCGCTTACATTTGCGGGAGCTTTGACATGCTCAAGTTGACGGAGCCAAGCGTGCCGACTTGAGGAAAATCGCGACGCGTGATTCCGTCGCACGTCGTGACAGAGCCGTTGCCAGTTATTTTAAGCATATTTGCGAATGGGAATGACCTTGGGGAATGTATTTTTTACCCACCCAAATCAACCGGATTTACCACGGGTCATTGACGCAAAATCACCCTGCTCTCTTCAACGAAAATCAGGTTTCGCGCACGGCATCAAAAGCGAGATCGCTGCGCCAATCGCTCCTTGCAGCCATGCGCGTTGAAGCGCAATTTCGTGCCATGAGCTATTTAACCGTTGAAGTCGAAATTGACCACGGTCGAGTTTCGCCGAAAGGTGCGGAAGCCTTGCCGGAAAAAGCGTCCGGCCTGCTCACCATTCTGAATCCGCCGCCACTTTCACAACTGCGCCCCATCGGTTTGGCCAAAGGCCAGTTCACTGTGCCGGACAACTTCAACGCTCCCTTGCCGGAAGACATATTGCAGACGTTTGATGGCAAATGAGAATTCTGCTGGATACCTGCGAATTCCTCTGACTCGTGACCGGCGACACCAAATTGTCCGCGTCCGTCGCCTCCGCAGTGCGCGACCCGCAGAACCAGGTTTTTTTGAGCGCCGTTTCGTTCTGGGAAATCTCCCTCAAACACAGCCTCGGAAAACTTCCATTGCCACAATCACCCGCGCAATTTATCCCGCTACAACGCGACAAACATCTCATCACGCCGCTGGCTTTGGATGAAGCCGCCGTAGCGCAGTTGAGCGGATTGCCGCTGCTACATCACGATCCCTTCGACCGCAACTTGGTCTGTCGGGCGCAAGCACATGGACTGACGCTCGCCTCGCCCGACTCTCTCGTCAGACAATATCCTGTGGCATTGCTGTGAATGGTTTGACACCGTTATGTTGACATCGAAGGCTGGTGACCTTTCTGGAATCCAATGGTGTTGTCCTCCCAGCGTGAGGAATTGACCCGACTCAAGCCGCTGAACTGCGCGCACGACTGAAAACATTCGCTGAAGATTGGGAACGTCTTGAAGCCGACATTTATGATAAAGACCCGGCGCGGTGAAGTTGTTCTTCGCGTCTATCAGATGGGACGTTTTGAATATGAATTTGTCATGTCCTGCGAGATAGAGTGTGAGAGATGCAAAAGCCAATACGTTTCGTCCAGCGCGAATATCGCCGAGTGATCAAAATAATAATCATGCTCCTTCTTTAGCTTTATCATGTAAACCGACAGCGTTGTGACCACACGGGTGCCTTCTTGTCTTGTTTTGCGCCCTCTCCAAACCCAATCACAGTCCCAAAAATATTTTGACCCGTAAACTGCATGATAACCGAAGAACTCCATCATGATTGCTTGTTCGAGGTATGCATCAAAGAAAAACCATTCGAGTTTATCCTCACTGCTTACGAGATTTGTCAGATTTCCCAAACCAGGAAATTTCTGCCTAACGATTGCAATTTCTTCCTGTATATCCTTCGGTTTTACCGGTTCAATAAGGAATGGGGACTCTTCTGTGCCGAAGCCTGAAACCCAAATTTTTAGCGGATTGGAAAATAAAACCTTTCGGCGTGGCCCGGGAATAGGTTTACGAAAAGGGTTAAACATAGCTGCTCGAATTCACATGCTTATGCGAAGTTTCCTCCTCTCAATCGAAATTAGGTTTCGCGAACGGCAGCTTGCAATGTTTGCTTGAACTGCTCAACCAATTTTTCGTGAGCGGCATTTACCTCGGCATCGGTCAACGTTCGCTCGGCGTGACGATAAGTGAACGCGTAGGCCACGCTCTTTTGGCCGGCAGGAATATTTTTGCCACGAAACACATCGAACAATTCCACGTTCTCCAGATTCTGCGGCTTGGTTTGCTTGACTGTTTGCAAAACCGATTCGTGTGTCGTTGCTTCGGGAACAAGCATCGCGACGTCGCGGCGAATCGCGGGAAATGCGGGCAAAGTTTTAAATGACTTCGATGTGTTGCGACGGGCGAGCAACAAATCCAGATTCAGTTCCGCGAGGAAAACGGCGTCGCGCAAATCGTATTTCCTGGCGAGCGTTGGCAAAAGTTGGCCGAATTCGCCCAGCGGAAGTTTGCCGATCTGGATCGACGCCGATTCCAGATAAAGCGAAGTGCTTTCGTTACGACGCGAGAAACTGATTCCGCGCAAACCGAATTGCTCGAAAAATTCTTCAAGCAAACCTTTCAAATCATAAACATCCAACTTCGCCTCGCGTTCGCTGCCGCTCCAGAAAAGCGGGTTGCGTTGTCCGGTGATTGCGATGGCAACGTGACGTTCTTCCTTCGCTTCGCCGTTTGCATTCAAAAACACGCGGCCAGTTTCAAACAAGGCGACTTCGTTATTTTTACGAGTGAGATTGTTACGCAACGAATCGAGCAAGCCGGGCAGCAAACTCGGTCTTAACACGTTCATGTCGCTGCTCAATGGATTTTTAAGTTCGACAATGTTCGCGGAGTCAATTGAGAGTTTCGCCGCTGAATCTGAAATCAACGTCTGCCCTTGCGCTTCATTCAAACCAAGTGCGCTCAGGAGACGGCGCGACTCTGCAATCTCGTCGTAAGTTTTATCGAAGGCGTTTGCTCCAATCGCACCGCGCGGCGGAGTGGCGGGAATTTTATCGATGCCGTAAAGCCGCACGATTTCTTCGATTAAATCAACTTCGCGCTTCAGATCGACGCGGAACGACGGGATGCGAATCGTACAGAATTCTTCGCTGTTGCAGACCAGAATTTCCAAACCGAGTTTTTTGAGAAACTCAAGTTGTTGCTTTGCGGGAATTGGAATACCCAGCAGTTCCGCTGTTTTGGCGTGGCGTAGATTGATTTCCTTCGCCGGCATTGGCTTCGGATGATTATCAATCGAGTGGCCGAGAACCTGGCCGTTCGCTAAATCACAAATCAGTTGCGCCGCGCGACGGCTCGCCCAATCGCAAATTTCCACGTCGGTTCCGCGCTCGAAGCGATAGGAAGAATCGCTGCGCAATTCGAGTTTCTTGGATGTAGCACGAATATTCTGCGGATTGAAATACGCGCTCTCGATCAGCACATCGACGGTCTTTTCATTGATCTCGGAATTTTGTCCGCCCATGACGCCAGCCAGCGCAACTGCTCTAGTTTCATCGGCGATGAGCAACATTTGATTCGTCAACGTGCGCTCCTTGCCATCGAGCGTCGTGAATTTTTCGCCTTCTTTGGCGCGGCGAATCACAATAGTGGGACGGGCGTCTCGCCCGTCCAGAGCGGGCGAGACGCCCGCTCCACTTTGAAGCAAATGATAATCAAATGCGTGCAACGGTTGTCCGCATTCGAGCATCACAAAGTTCGTGATATCGACGACGTTGTTGATGCTGCGCAAACCGACTTTTTCCAAAGTGCTTTTCAGCCAATCTGGGCTCGGCCCAATTTTAACTTTGCGAACGATTCGCGCGGTGTAACGCGGACATAATTCCGGTTCGTCATTGCGCACGCTCACCAAACCGGAAATCGGTTCGGACTCGGTGTTTAGAAATTGGATGACTGGAATTTTCAACGGATTTCCGGTGAGCGCGGAAATTTCGCGCGCGATGCCGATGACGCTGTTCCAATCAGGACGATTGGGCGTGATTTCCAAATCATAAACAACATCGCTGCCGGTGCGTCCCAGATATTCCGAGAAAGTCTGACCGACTTTTGCGTCTTCACGGAGAATCAGAATTCCATCCACTTTGTCGGGCAGGCCGAGTTCTTCCGGCGAACACATCATGCCGTGCGATTCCACGCCCATGACTTTGCGCAATTTGATCGTGAACGGTTCTTTGTCGCCCGGTTTCATCGGCAGCGATGCGCCCGGCAAAATCAGCGCGGTTTTGTCGCCCGGTTTAAAATTGTTCGCGCCGCAAATGACTTGCCGCTCGCCTTTGCCGTCATTGACTTTGCAGACGGACAATTTGTCCGAGCCAGCGACTTTATCTTTCGTCAAAACCTGCGCGACGACGATGCCTTCAAATTCGCCGCCAAGTTTTTGCACGCCTTCGACTTCGAGACCGAGCATGGTGAGCCGCTCGGTTAATTCTTCGGGCGACCAATCGAAATCGACGTATTGTTTGAGCCAATTCAGTGTGACTTTCATTTTTTAAATATATTCTGTGTTGTCGGGCAAATGATGTTTCGCCCAGTGTTTCATGGCGCGATGTTCAGGCGCGTTAAATGCGGCTATGGCCTTTGACAGACGAATTTTGAACTGTGGATCGTTCGAGAAAAAATTCACATCGGCTGTTTTCACGGCGCGTGCGCTCGCAATCCAATTGCCCGCATCCAAGTCGTCCGGCTTTTCGACGTCCGAGCAAAATTCATATTTTAGAAATTCCACCAGCAAGGCGTGATGCAAATAATCTTGTGGACGTGCTTTGTTTTTAATCAATGCGGATTTCTCGGAAAACAGAATCGCTGGATCAAGAACGAAAAAAGTAAAATCTGTTGCGCGAACTTCACGCCTGTTGGCCTGCACCAGGTCAAGCGTGAGGCGAAATCCTTCATTTAAGAAATCCACTTCCAAACCGCGGAAAGAAATGGTGTGGGTCTCTGGTTTAAACGGAGCCTGGAGCAAGTCGGCGGCTTCATCTTCGGTCAACCCCATGAAATCCACGTCCTTGCTCAACCAGTGAATCTCATCTTCAGGACGAACGGGCGGCACACGAAAATCCGGATCGTTGGCCTCACGGAGTGACTCACGATAAAACCAACAAGCGCCGCCGCCGATGAGTACCCAAGTGGAAAACTCGGCAGGAAATTCATTGGCGAGAAGTTTTAGCGCCGCCCGCACGCGTTCCCAGTTATAGATTTTCGGCAAAGCCATAAATCAAGCGATGTGCATCACCCGACGTTTTGGCCGCCGGTTGACAACCACGCAGTCTGCAAACTCACCGGTCATCTTGCGTAATTCCTCCGGCGTATAGCGATTGCCGGGAAGTTCTTTCCACTTTTGTTTCCGTTCGTACGCGGCGGCACGCTCTGCTTCGGCAGCTTCTTCCTTCGCTGATTTCTGCAACTTGATGTGATCTGAACGCATAGCAAGAATATGAACTAAACCCGGACGGAATGCACGCCTTCAACTTCGAGTCCGAGCATGGTGAACCGCCCGGTCAATTCTTCAGGTGACCAATCGAAATCGACGTGTTGTTTAAGCCAGTTAAGCCGGGACAATTCAATTGAAACCACGGATGGACACAGATGGACACGGATAAAGCGGTGAGAATGGAAATTTCCGGTGGTAGAGGCAGGCGCACCGT
>JAYVSV010000176.1:0-46777 GCA_043775015.1 Verrucomicrobiota bacterium | reverse complement strand
CAAACGTTACGACGAAGCCTTCAAGCGGTCGGTGTGGAGCTTTGGCTGCTCAACGGATTGGCTTTGTGCAAAAATTGCCACGCCATCAGACCGGTCACGAAGGCCAGCACTGCGCTAACGACATACGGAACTGCGGGATGATGTTCGAAAAGAATTCCGGCAAAGATTGGCCCGAAGATGCGCGCCAAGCTTCCCGCTCCTTGCGCGACGCCGAGGGTTGCGCCTTGTTCGGTGGCGGGCGTTAGGTTGGAAATCATGCCGAAGAGCGGCGGACGCGTCAGGCTTGACCCGATGGAGACGAGCGCAAGTACGCCGAGAAATAGCAGCCAGATGCCGCCGGTTGCTTGCAGCCATTCTTTTCCTGCGGGAACTTGTCCGTGGAGAAAAGGCATCGGCGCGAGACCAAAGGCGAGAACGACAAGGCTGATGGTGATGAGCAGCGGCTCTCCGAAAAATTTTACCAAACGGCCGATGATTCCGCCTTGCACGAGCGCACCGATGATTCCGCAATAAGCAAAAAGATATCCGACCAATTTCGCATCGGCCTTTCGCGCGGGGTTGGTGGGATCAATGTTAAAATTTTTGCTCACGAGCAAACCGAGCGTGGTTTCAAACGAGGCGAAACAAAAGGTGGCAAGGAAGAAGAGTCCGACGAGCAAACCGATTTTCGGTTGAGACATGGTGTGGATCCATTGGCCAAAACGGGGACGTGGCGCGCTTTTCTCGGCACCCAGGGTGTAACTCTCGCGTAATCGCGCCAAGGCAAAGACAAAGTTGGCGGTGCAAAGAATCGCGGCAAGCCAACCGGGGCCGGTCGGTCCGAAATGGCCCAAGGCAATTCCACCGAGAAACGGGCCGAAAATAAACCCCAAGCCGAACGCCATGCCGATGAGTCCCATTCGTTTCGAGCGATCTTGCGGCGGTGTGATGTCGGCGATGTAGGCTTGCGCGACGGTGATGTTCGCACCGCAAATTCCCGCGAACATGCGCGAGGCAAATAAAATCACCAACGCCGTGGTGCCGGTCATGCCGGAGCCGATGGCGAAGATGCCGTAAGCAATCGCTGCTCCCGCCGTGCTGATGAGCAACACGGGGCGCCGTCCGATGCGATCGGAGATGCGTCCCCAAACCGGGGCGAAAACAAATTGCATTGCCGAGAACGAGGCCATGAGGAGGCCGATGGTGAGACCGCTGGCCTGCAAGTTTTTTGCAAAGAGCGGCAGCAACGGCAGCACGATTCCAAACCCAATGAGGTCGATGAAGACCGTGAGAAAAATTATCAGCAGAGATGGTTTCTTCATTTAATAAAAGTGAGGATGTTGTAATCGGCGCAGGAATGTTGCGCCAGATAAATTGGAGCGCGATTTTGGATGCATAATCTTACTGCTACTCTTAATCATAATCGTCAGAAGTTTAAGAGTATGGATTGCGCACCTTGACCCTCCCAAAACTATTTCTGCGCTGTCTGTTTTGCGTCCGCAGACGACCGTTGAATGAAAACATCCACTTGTTGGCCGACGTAGAGCGGAGTTTGCGGGCGGTCGAGTTCGAAAATAATTTGCAAAACGCGAGTGTCCACGCGCTCGGCACTGTCGCCGGTGAGCGAACGTTTCGGAATCACAAACGGTTCGATGCGCACGAAGCGAAGCGGCATCGGATTTTTTGTGTCGCCCTTGAGAAACGCGACCGCCGCCTGGTTCGGCTGAACCAGGAACGCATTTTGTTCATCCACATCAGCGCGAACCTGAAACGTGTTCACGTCACCAAGCATCATCATCGGTTCGCCGGGCGTCAGGTTCGCGTATTCGCCGGCGCGCGAGTTCACTTGTAAAACGACGCCATCCCTCGGTGCCCGCACGGTGAGCACGTCCAACGCGACTTCGCCATATTTGATCTGGCTTTTCGCCGCTTCAATGTCGGCTTCGACTTTGGCGACGCGAGCTTTGCTGGCATGCAAGGCGAATTCTTTTCGCTTGCGTTCATCTTCGCTCGCAACCTTTTCTTTGGCCAGGAGTTCGACGCGCTCAAATTGGTCGGCGAGGTCGGCGGTCTGAATTTTTTCCATTTCAAGCGTAGCTTCCAAAACTTTGAGTTGCGCCCGCGCTGTCGCTAATTGCGCCGTTACTTCGCGGTTATCCATTTGCAACAACGGTTCGCCCGTTTTCACTTGAGAACCCGTTTGCACAAAAATCTTTTGGATCAACCCGGCTTTGTTCGCGCCGATTTTCACATTCTCTTTGGTGGCTTCGATGATGCCGGTCGCCGCAACGGAATTGGTGAACGGCGAACGGGTCGGTTCTGCGAGCGGCGGCGGAGTCGGCGGCTGTGTTCTCAGTCGCTGAACCATGAGCACACCTCCGACAATTCCGGCCAGAGCCAGGTAAAAACTAAGTCGTTTGAATATCATAAATTTCTCGTTGTAAATTGCTCCTCAGCGACTGGTAAATTCATTCGCTTGCGGCGCCTCGTGAACTCGCTGCACGCGGCCATCTTCCATTTCAGTCATGCGATCGGCGAAATGAAAAATTCGCGGATCATGGGTGACGACGATGACGCATCTCCCCGGCGCGCGTGCCACGTCGCGCAACAACTCCATGATTTTATGGCCGGTATCTTTATCGAGCGCCGAAGTCGGCTCATCGCAAATAATCAGCTTTGGCTCATGCACCAACGCGCGGGCGATGGCCACACGTTGCTGTTGCCCGCCGGAAAGATTGGACGGCCGCTCGTTCCCGCGTCCACCCAGACCAACGAGCGTGAGAACTTCTTCGGCCTTCTTTTCCGCCAACGAGCGGCTCGCGCCATTGATGAGCAACGGCACGCTGACATTTTCGATGCACGTCAGCGTCGGGATCAAATTGAACTGCTGAAAAATAAATCCAATGTTGCCGCCGCGAAACTTTGTGATCGCACTTTTGTTCATGCCGTGAAGTCGCGCGTGGAAAACATCCACCTCGCCGCCTTCAAATTCCAACGTGCCCGCGATCACGCTGAGCAACGTCGTTTTTCCGCAACCGGACGGCCCGACGATCATGAGCAACTCGCCTTCGCGCGCGTCGAAGTCCACGCCTTTCAACGCGTGCGTGCGCGCTTCACCCGTGCCAAATGTCTTGGTGACGTTGCGCACCCGAACGGCGAGACCGTTTTTAGAATTGTGGTTTGCTTCGATGCTCAAAGGAAAAATTCAGGTTCTTTATCCACGAAAAACGATGGCCGGTTCCAGCTTGCGAATTCTCAAAATACCGAGCACGGCTGCAAAAGCGCAGATGAACATGATCACGACAAAGGTGAACAGCGGAAGCTGATAGGGGAGCGCAAAAGGAGGCATTCCTTTTCTCAAAACCGCCACACCGAACAAAACGGTGAGGCCGATGCCGATGCCGTAGCCGATCAATCCCACGGTGAACGACTGCAACAACACCATGCGCGTCAGCATCCAGTCACCGGCGCCCATTGCTTTGAGCGCGCCGATGTGCCGTAAGTTTTCCAGGATAAACGAGTAAAAGGTTTGCCCGGCAATCGCCACGCCGACGATGAATCCAAGAAGGATCGTCGTGCCGAACGACATCGGAATTCCAGTGTTGCGAAAAAACCAGAGGATCGTTGAAACCGAAAACTGTCGCTCGGTGTAAGCGCCGAGCCCCGTTTGCTTTTTGATTTGAACGACGGCCTGTTCCGCCGTCCAACCCGGCGCGGGATGGGCAAGGATAAAGCTGAGCATCTTGCGAACTTTTGGCGCGAACTGCAGCGCCTGATCGTAGGTGGTAAAAACATACGGGTAGCCGAAAAATGATTTCTCCGTTTTGCAAATTCCAACGATGCGCGCCTCTTTGTCGTTGATTTCAAACGTGTCGCCGATGCCGATCATTTTCGCCCGACCGCGGCTGAGTCGCTCGATCGCGAGATCGTCAACCATCACGGTGTTGGGCAAGCGCAAATCTTCCAGCTTGCCGGCAATGATATTTCCCGGTCGGCCCACCATCGTCGTGCTGTCGATTCCCACCAGTTGGATC
Source organism: Verrucomicrobiota bacterium (assembly GCA_043775015.1). GTDB lineage: Bacteria > Verrucomicrobiota > Verrucomicrobiia > Limisphaerales > CANJXF01 > CANJXF01. The sequence goes on along the minus strand of JAYVSV010000176.1, from coordinate 42,764 downwards.
GGTTTGAAAGTCCCATCCTGTAGTCGCGCTTGCTGCACCGACCAGTACATCGGCACCGCCCACGCCACGCCGGGAACCGTGCGGACGCGGCTAACGTCCGTATCGCGCATTGGTTTGATTTCATTGGCCTGTTCGACCTTGGGATCAACTACCCAAATCTGAGCGCGCATGTTTTTCAAATTGCCGTTGGTCCAATCGAGGATGCCGAAAAAAACGGCGGCTTGCTGCGTCATGAGCAGTGCCGCGAACGTCAGGCCGCTGATCAGCATGATGTATTTCGCGCGGTCGGCAAAAAGCATTTTGAGGGCGAGGTGATACATGGGCGAATGTTGATTTACGAATGAGGATTGAAGAATTTCATTTCTTCTTTGCCAGTTGTTTGATCGCGGCGATGGAAAAGCCTGCGATGTGTTCCGCCAGGTCTTCAATATCTCTCCGCCCAAATTTCTGTCCGGGGAAAAGGCGCGACACGACCGGGCGGCAGTGGTGATAAAAAAGACACTGGCTGACCACGCTCATTCCGCAAAGGCGCGCTTGCTTCAGGGTGGCGCTCGGCCCGAGCAATGCACGAATGATGGTGGAGAGTTGCTGCGCTTGCGGCCGGATTTTTTCGTCCACCAGCGCATCGAGCGCCGCCGTTGGCTCGATCATTTCGCGCGACATTAATTTGCCGTGCCACGCAATCGGACCGTCATCGAAAATACGAAAGAGAAACGAACTGATAAATGCCTTCAGCCGGAGTTCCGGCGAAGCGTCTCCCTTCAGTCCAAGATTGGTCGGATACTTTTCCAACGCCTGTTCCTGGGTGAAACGCAGGACTTCCAGATACAATTTTTTCTTGTCGCCGAAATGATAATTGACCGCCGCGACGTTGGCCCCGGCCCGGTCGCAAATGGCGCGAACGGTTGCGGCCCGGAAACCGACTTGGGCAAAAACGTCCGCCGCCGCCGCAATCAGTTGCTGGCGGGTTTTGGCCTGGGCGGATTCCATTTTTGGCGCAACCGGCGAGAGTGTTCCCATTTCAAATGCATATTTAAAACAGTTGTTTGAATTGTCAACCGCTTTCTGTTGCCATCCGGTCAATGGGCGCAATCTCGACACTGCTTCCAGGAGCGCTGATCCCGCAACTGCGGAATCGGCTTTCATTGTTGGCTAACCATCCCTATCCGCATCTCCCAGATGACCCTGAACCTTGGCGACCCTCGTGGGTCCCTTGAATTCCAAATATCTGCTTGAGACGTTTCGACTTCTGGCACTGTTAGTTGAATCCGTCGCCTGGTGTGGACAGAAGCGGGTGTCTGGTCGGCCTGGCAGCCGACCCCTTGAACCTGAAAACAAGCCGCACGACGTTCGACGGTTGTCCTACATGGTCAAAAACCTTTTTGGCTTTCGCTAACGGGTAAACCATCCGATGGAGGAAAGGGGATGGGGGGAGGAGGCGCTTTCGGTCATTCCACCGCATTTCAATGTGAAATGGCTTAGGGACAAACGCCCCGCCGCCCGGAAAGAACGTCCAAGTTGGGTGGGACGCAAAAATTCCAGTCTCGATAGCCTGTTCTTGCGCTTCTTCCGCCGGGCGAGACTCCACGGCTCCACGGCAGGCGAGACGCCCGCCGCTCCAGAGCCGTTCCTTAACCCACTTTTCAAAACAAGAAATCCTGAAAATTTTTATACAAATTTCGCGAAGTGGGTGTCTATCCAGCGATTGCAGGTGTGATAAACGAAAATTCCAACTGGTGCGAAGCGCTGTATAAAACGCAGGCGGCTTCGCTGATTTTGTATGGTCGCGCGCTCGGGCTTTCCCAGAGCGAGGCGGAAGATGTGTTGCAGGAAACATTTGTCGCCTTGCTCAAATTGGCCGCAGCACCAGATGAACCGTCGCATTATTGCCTGCGCAGTTTCCGGAATCGGGCGTTGAATTACAAACGCACCCTTTGGCGTCGCTTTACCCGCGAATTGGAATCGCAGCGCTGGTTCGATGCGCAATCGACCGACACCGCCGCCGAACAAAGCGCGATGCGTTGCCTGGCCGATCTGCCGACGGAGCAACGCGAGGTCATCGTCCTCAAAATCTGGCACGCTTATACGTTTGAGAAGATTGGCGAACTTTTGGAACTATCGCCGAACACCGTGGCCGGGCGCTATCGCTACGGTCTGCAGAAACTCAGAATCTGTTTGAAAGGAGAAAATCATGAATCAATCGAATCACGCGGAGAACCTGTTTCATTCCTGGAAGCTGCGTCCACCGGCGGATAAAATTGCGCAAAATTTATTCCCGCCCGCCGCGAAGCCGATGGAAAAAGCTTCGTGGCCAAGCTGGAACTGGCTCGCGCCGCTGGCGGTTTGCGCGTTCACGCTGCTGGTCACCTTGAGCAGCCGTCCGCACGCGCCGTCGCATTTGAATGTGCCCGATACCAACCTGTTCTTCGCCAGTATTACGATGAATAACTTGTCTTCGTCCAACGGTGGAACGTGGGGGAAATCGGCCTTCGCCCTGAGCAAAGCAGATGTAAATCTCGAACAGAACGTCTGGCGCGAAGCCACTTTTGAATCGACAAACCTGGGTCAAACCCATTCAAGTATGGCCTCTTTGCCCTTAGGAAAGACGAATAGTTTAATGCGTTAACATGAATCCAGAACAAACGAATCCATCAGAGCCGGCATCCGGCAAGAAGAACTCGGGCAAAAATCCCGCCGCGCCCGCCAAAGGGGCGCCGCCGACTGTGCTGCCCATGCCCCCGCTTTTCCGGCGCATCGATTGGATGACCTTTGGCATCACCACGCTGATGGTTTTCATCGGTTATTTCCTGACGCTGGCTCCCGATCTGACGCTGGAAGATTCCGGGGAATTGGCCGTGGGTTCATTTTACGCTGGCGTGCCGCATCCGCCCGGCTATCCGGTTTGGACGATTTATTCCTGGCTGTTCACGGTGCTGGTTCCGGTGTCGAACATTGCTTATCGCGTGGCGCTTTCGTCGGCTTTCGCTGGCGCCATTTCCTGCGGTTTAATCGGCCTGATGGTTTCGCGCGGCAGCAGCATGGTTTTGGAAAGTATCAGCCAATTGAAAGGCATCGAGCGCAACAAAGAAAACTGGCTCTGCCTAGTTTGCGGATTGGTCGCCGGTCTCGCATTCGGTTTCAACGGCTATTTCTGGAGCCAGGCGGTGATCGTGGAAGTTTACACATTCGGGGTTTTATCGTTCGCGGCGGTGTTGTGTCTTTTGCTGCGCTGGATGTATGCGCCGCATCAGCGACGGTATCTCTACTGGGCGTTTTTCCTTTTCGGCATCAGCTTCACAAACCACCAGACCCTCATCGTTGCGGCCATGGGTATCGAGATCGCCATCATGCTGGCCCAACCGAAATTGGGGCGCGACCTGTTTCTTGGAAACACGATTGTATTTTTCATCGGCCTTTGGGCATCGGCAACGCATCGCATCACCTCGTTTGACAGCCCGGACCCAACCAAAGTTAATCCGCTGTTTACGATTTATGTTTTGATCGGGATCGCATCAATCATCGGCTGTCTCTGGCTGACCATTAAAACGCGCAAACTTTTCACCGAATGGAAAGCGGTTCTAATTCTCACCGCCGTTTGGGTTTTAGGCTCGGCCTTTTACTTTTACATGCCGCTTGCCTCCATGAGTAATCCTCCGATGAACTGGGGCTATCCGCGCACCGCCGAAGGGTTTGTCCATGCGTTTACTCGCGGCCAATATGAAAAGACTCATCCGACTGATAGCCTGGGTCGTCTCACCGATCAGGTGGTGATGTATGCCGAAAGTGCTGCGGAAGAATTCAACGAAGTCTATTTGTTGATCGCATTCGTGCCGTTTTTCTTTTTGCGGCGAATGCAAACGCGAGAGCGAGCGTGGGTCATAGGACTGGCGGCCATTTGGTTTTTCCTGGCGCTGCTGTTGATGATATTGCTCAACCCATCGACGGACAAACAAAGTCGCGAGTTAACGAAAGTTTTCTTCACCGCTTCGTACATGATGGTCGCCATGAGCCTGGGTTACGGCCTCGCCATTATCGGAGCGCTGCTCAGCACCAACTATGAAAAATATCGTAAATGGGCTTTGGGCGGAGCCGTCGTGGTTTCCGGCATTGCGCTGATTGTCTTAGCGCTTTCGCTGGAGAATAGTCAGGATAAGCTCGACCTTTTTCCGGGCGGATTTCTTCTCGGTCTAACCCTGGCGTTTTTAATTCTAACGCTTGTATCGACCAAGCGCTTTTGTCTTGGAGCAACGTTGGTGTTGTTCGCCATCATGCCGACGCATCTCATCGTTTCCCATTGGGCTGACAACGAGCAACGCGACCACCGGTTTGGTTACTGGTTTGGGCACGACATGTTCACTCCACCTTTTAATATTTATCCCGAGATGGCGCGGGACACGGTCTTGTTCGGCGGCACGGACCCCGGTCGTTTTGCGCCGACTTACATGATTTTCTGCGAAAGCTTTATTCCGCCGGAAAAGAAGTTCGACCCGAAATTTGATCGGCGCGACGTTTACATCATCACCCAAAATGCTTTGGCGGACGGAACATATTTGAGCTACATCCGCGCGCATTACAACCGCAGCACGCAGATTGATCCGCCGTTTTTCCAGGATTTTTTCCGCACAAAAAGTTTAGCGTGGCTCGATAAAATATTTACCGGAATGGGTGCGCGCATCGAGGCACGGCGCCGGGCGGAGGGGGTTTATCCTCCGAAGGAAATCAAAACGCCGTCGCCGGATGATTCGCAGCGAGCGTTCAACGAATATCTGGAGGACGCGCAACGCCGCTATCGGTTGAACCAGATGAAGCCCGGTGAAGATTTTCGCATCGACAACGGCAAGGTTCAGGTTTCGGGGCAGGTCGCCGTCATGAGCATCAACGGCATTCTGACGAAAATGATTTTCGATGCGAATCCCACGAATGAATTCTATGTCGAAGAGAGTTTTCCGCTCGACTGGATGTATCCGCACCTGACGCCCTCCGGCATCATCATGAAAATAAACCGGCAGCCGTTGCCGGAACTTACTCAGGAAATTCTGAACAAAGATCACGAATTTTGGAGCAAATATTCTGACCGGCTGATCGGCAATTGGATTACTTACGACACGACCGTTAAAGAAGTTTGCGATTTCGCTGAACGCACTTATTTACGCCGCAACTACAAAGGATTCATTGGCGACCCGAAATTCGTCCGCGATGACAATGCGCAAAAAGCCTTCTCGAAATTGCGCAGCTCGATCGGCGGGATTTACGCGTGGCGCGTGGCGAATTCAAAATCGCTGCCCGAACAGCAACGCATGATCAAGGAAGCGGACTTCACCTTCAAACAAGCGTTGGCCTATTGCCCATTCAGCCCGGAAGCGGTCTATCGCTACGTCAATTTGCTCCTCAGCATGCAACGAATCGATGACGCCATCCTCGTGGTGCAAACGTGCAAGAAACTTGATCCGTATAATTCGTCCATCGACAACCTTCTTGCGCAGGTGGAAGCAATGAAAAAACAAGCGAGTGCGCCACCGCCGTCCGGTCGCGTTGCGGAAACCCAAGCGGCTTTCAATCAGGTGCTGCAACTCACGCAAACCAAGCAGACCAACGAAGCGGTTGCGATTCTCGATAAGCTTTTGGCAGATCCAAAATCCGACACAACGGTCTTCATGGGGGTCGCCCAGGGATTCGTGCAGCTTGGATTGTTTGCACGCGCGGAAAGTGCTGTGCAGAAATTGACCAGCATGACGCCGGACAATCCGGAGGCGTGGTATAACTTGGGCGGTTTGCAAGCGGCCCAGGGAAAAATTGTGGCGACTCAAGCATTGCAAAAAGCGTTTGCGTTGAGTGCGCTTCGTTTGAAAAAAGATCCAAAAGGAATGGATTTGAAAAATCTTGCGAAGACCGATGCCAATCTAAACCCAATCCGTGAAACGCCGGAATTCAAGACGTTGCTGACCAAATAGTCGAAGGCCATTCGGAGGGCAGGGGCTAAATACCGCCGCTGCCCAGTTCGTAATTCAAAATCGAGAGTCCATAAACCGCAGCGGTTTCGCAGCGCAAAACCAGTTGACCCAGGCTGATGGGCAGTGCTCCAGCGGACTTGATTTCTTCCATTTCGGTGGGAGAAAAATCTCCTTCCGGCCCGATCCAGATACAGACCGATTGCGGCTTGCGCTGCTGTTTTGCCGCAAACGCGTTGAAATATTTTCGCGGATGCTGGCTGTCCTTTTGCAACGATGCGACCAGTGGCAAATCAAATTTTTCTTCACGCGCCAGGAAAGCTTTTGGCGTGATCGGCGCGTCCACTTGCGGGAGCCATGGTTGTCCACATTGCTTGATCGCTTCAATGGTGGTGAGTCGCCATTTCTCCAATTTGTCGGACGAACTTTTCTCGTCGAGATGAGTGGTGACTCGTTCCGAAAGAACCGGAACGATTCGCGCCACCCCCAATTCGGTGGCTTTCTGAATAATCGATTCGATAATTTTCCCCTTGGGAACGGCTTGGAGCAGCGTGATTCGATACGGAAGCGGTGAAGTAAAATTCTTTTGCTGAACTTCGAGCGAAACCGATTTGCGCGAAACATTTTGAACATCACAGAGAAATTCGCAACCAACGCCATCAAGCACCGACACCCGTTCGCCGACTCGGATGCGCAACACTTGCGCGGCGTGATGCGCCTCCCGATCCAGCAGCGTCAGCGTGTTCGAAGCGCCTAAGACAGTTGGTAAATAAAACCGGTGCATGAATTGATCTGTATAAATCGATCAAACCCGAATGCACAACATTCGGATCTTCAGCGAAATAAATTTTTCGCTTTTTCGAAAAAGCCTTTGCTGATTGGATTTACGTTGGAGTCGCACAGCTCGGAAAATTCCTGAATCTTCGTCCGCTGGGCGCTGTTTAAATGCGTCGGAACTTCCACCGTCGCGCGCACATGAAGATCTCCCATGCCGTAGCCCTGAACATTTTTTATTCCTTTGCCCTTGAGCCTGAACAAAGTGCCCGGTTGGGTGCCCGGCGGAATTTTGATATGCGCATTTCCCGACAACGTGGGAACTTCAACTTCTGCCCCAAGCGCGGCTTGCACAAAACTGATGGGCACTTCGCAAATCAGATCATCGCCTTCACGCTCAAAAATTTCGTGCGCCTTGACATGCAGCACGACATACAAATCTCCTGAGGAACCACCGCGTGTTCCCGCTTCTCCATTTCCCGAGGAGCGCAATCTCGAACCAGTGTCCACGCCCGCCGGAATCTTTAATTTAATCTTTGAAGTGCGCTCGTGACGTCCACTGCCGTGGCAAATTTTGCAAGGGTTATCAATTATTTTGCCGCGCCCTTCACAACGCGGGCAGGTCTGCGCGATGCTGAAGATTCCGCGTGAACTGATGACCTGGCCGCGTCCGCCGCAGGTGGTGCAAGTCTTGGTTGTTGAACCTTTTTCCGCGCCGGTACTCTGGCAGGTTTCGCAGGCGTCCGGCTTTGTGACAGAAACTTCTTTTTCACAACCGAGCGCGGCCTCCACGAAAGTGACTTCCATGTCGTAGCGCAAATCCGCTCCGCGTTGCGGCCCGTTTGGATCACGCCGTTCGCCGCCAAATAAATTATCGAAAATACTTCCGCCTCCACTGCCGCCGAAAACTTCGCGGAAAATATCGGCTGGATCATGGAAACCTCCGCCGTTGCCTGAGCCACGCCGCCGTGGATCAAACGCCGCGTGTCCGTATTGATCGTAGGCCGCTCGCGTTTGTGGATCGCTTAACGCTTCGTAAGCTTCACCTAAAGTTTTAAATTCTTCCTCGGCCGTTTTATCTCCCGGGTTTTTGTCCGGATGATATTTGACGGCCATCTTGCGGTAAGCCTTTTTGATTTCTTCGGCGTTGGCGCTGCGGTCCACGCCGAGCACCTCGTAGTAATCGCGTTTCGCCATAGTTATGCGGTGGCAGGCTTTTTCGCGATGATGACCGTCGCTGGGCGGATGAGCCGGTCGCGCAACTTGTAACCTTTGCGAAGCTGCTGAATAACCTGACCCTCTGGAACATCGGCTGTTTCCTGTTGCGAAACCGCTTCGTGAAAATTGGGATCAAACGGCTTATTCGCCGCATCCACTTCTTCCAAGCCGGAATCAGCCAGCGCGGATTTCAACTGCGTGTAAATCATGTTCACTCCGGTTTGCAACGACTCCGCAGAGGCGTTTGGGCCGGACGCTGCGGCCAGCGCTGCTTCGAAATTATCCACCACTGGAATTAATTTTTGCAGCAGTGATTCGATGGCATATTTTGTCGCATCCTGTTTTTCGCGAGTGGCCCGCTTTTTGTAATTTTCAAAATCGGCCGTCTGCCGGAGCAGACGATCCCAGGATTCGTCGGCCTTCTCGGCGCGTTGCAAAAGTTCGGCCATCTGCTCAGGCGTTAGCTGTGTGTCCACGACGACCGTTTGCTTCGGATTAGGTCCGTCGTTTTCGGCAATGTCGCTGTTAATTTGTTTCCCGGTCTCGTTCTTCATGATTCCTAAAAAAGAGGTGAAAAGATATACATGCGTTTTACGCAGGGCAACTATGGATAAAATTAAACTGAAAAGGGATAACACAAAAATTTTGTCATTCTCATCGCGACACGCAAAGCTGTGAGTCTGGAAAAATTTATGAGCCAGATCGAACTCAACGAAAAATTCCTCGCGCAAATCGCCGGTTGGGAAGCCATGAAACAGGCCCGTGCCTGTCTCGATACCGGATCTGTGCTCAGTTCGAATTGGACTCCGCCGATGCTTCGCGGTGTTGTGCAGGAAGGCTCTACTTCCTATCGCGCCGGGCTCGTGATTAAAAGCACGGTTGATATCGAAAACGTTTGTCACTGCCGAACATCACGCGAATGGGGAACGATTTGCGCCCATTCGGTTGCGGTCGGGTTGCATCATTTGAAACGTGGGCAACCGGAAAAAGCGTCCGCATCTTCAATCCTCTCAACTCCAGCGAATACGAAACCAGTCGCCGTTCCCGTCGGTCGTCCGGTGCGCCGACTCCTGCGCGTTGCTGATGGTGAAGCCGGAGAATTGGCCGAACTGTTTTTCATTTTTCCGCCAAACATTTTGTCGGCACTCGACAAAGGAAAGATAATGCTTTGTTTCGAGGCGAAATGGCGAAACGGTCGCACCCCGCTCAGTTCACTTCCGCTGACGCAGGAGTTTCAATTTTCTGCTTTCGATGCCGCGTTGTTGGATCAGGTTGAGAAACTTTCGCCGGGCGAAATTCCAGCGATGCTCATGCTGAGCAACGAGGGGTTGGTCGATCTTTTGCCCGCGCTCGCTGGGCATCCGCGCCTCTCCGTCGGCAAATCGCAACCATTGACTGTCGTTCGCGAGCCATTGCGCTTGCCTCTGCTTGTCACGTTGGAAACCTCCGGCGAAATATCTCTCTCGCTCAAATCGAAGATCGACGCCGTCAAAATTCTTTCTGGAGCAACCGGGTGGTTGTTTCGCGAGAACACGTTTCAACCGCTTGGTTTGCCGAAACCTTACTTCGATTTGCTCCGCGCCCCAGTGCGACTCCCGCGCCTGGCTGTTCCGCAATTTCTCAGTCAGGACTGGGCTGTGCTCCAAAAAAGCTGTGACATCGAAACTAATTTCGCTCTGGAAGATTTCTCACTAAAACCACAAGAACCGAAGTTCCTGCTCAATCTTGCGGGCGGCCTCGCGCAATTGCATGCGCAGATTCAATGCGCTTACGGTAGTCGCATCATGACGCTTGGCGTCACTTCCAGTGCGGAAACACTTTGGTTGCCCGACCCCAATGTTCCGACGCGCTATTCTACTCGCGACCTCGCCTCTGAACAGAAAGCTCTCGGGAGGTTGCTTCGATCCGGGTTCAACGGGCCGGACGCGCAGGGCCGTTATCAACTCGTCGGTCAAAACCAGGTGCTTAACTTTTTCGCGCGCGAGTACCCGCGTTTGCAAAGAGAATGGGAAATCACGCTTGAGGAGCGCCTGCAATTCAGCACCGCAAAAAATCTGGAATGGATCGAGCCAGAGTTTCAGGTCACGTCGTCCGGCGTGCAATGGTTCGATCTCAACGTCTCGTTCGCCTCGAACAGCGGCGAACGATTTCCCGCGACGGAAATTCAACGGCTTGTTTTGTCCGGGCAAAGCCACACTCGTTTGCGCAACGGGAAAATTGCGGTCATCGACACCGGCGCCGTGGAGGAATTACAGGAAGTTTTGCTCGACGCCGCCCCGCAGCAGCATGCGCAAGGTTATCGGCTGAACAATGCGCAAGCTGGTTTCGTTGAAGCTACTTTGCGCGAAAAAAATGGCTGGCAAATTCAGGCACCCGCCGATTGGTCGAATCGCGCCAAACAACAAAGTGGCGCCGCGATTATTGAATGCCCGCCGCTGGGCGATCTGGAGTCTGTCTTGCGTCCGTATCAAAAGAGCGGCGTCGGTTGGATGCATTTTCTGCGCGCCAACAATTTTGGCGGAATTCTCGCGGATGAAATGGGTCTCGGCAAAACATTGCAGGCTCTCGCGTTTCTCCAGTCACTCCCGCAACGCGGCATTCCTTCCCTCGTTATTTGTCCAACGAGCCTTGTCTTCAACTGGGTCAACGAGGTCATGAAATTCACCCCGCATTTAAAAGTCGTCGCGTTGAATGGCCCTGATCGTCACGGTCTCTTCGACAAAATTCCTGAAGCGGACCTCGTCGTCACCAGTTACGCGCTGGTCCGCCGCGACGCGGAAAAATATCGCGGTCTGGAATTCGACACTGTCATTCTCGACGAAGCGCAGCACATCAAAAATCGCCAGACGCAAAACGCGCAAGCCGTTAAAGCCATCCGCTCGAAGCATCGCCTTGTCCTTACCGGCACGCCGCTGGAAAACTCCGTCCTGGATCTCTGGTCGATCTTTGATTTTCTCATGCCGGGTTATCTCGGTTCCGCCAAGGATTTTCGCGAACGTTACGAGATTCCCATCACCCGCGAGAAAAACGTCGAGGCGCAGGCGCGCCTCGCACGCCGGTTGAAACCATTTCTTCTGCGTCGTTTGAAACGCGATGTCGCCAAAGATTTGCCCGACAAAATCGAACAGATTTCCTTTTGCGATCTAACCGGGGAACAGTCGGCCGTTTACGCGCAAATTCTCGAAGCAACCCGTCGCGAAGTGGTCAACGCGGTTGATGCACAGGGCTTGCAGAAAAGCCGGATGATCATTCTCACGGCGTTGTTGCGCCTGCGCCAAATCTCCTGCGACCTTCGCTTGTTGAAATTGGAAGGCGACGAACCTGAAGCACAGAAACTCAAGGATGAAGATTCCGGCAAAATGGAAGCGTTCAGCGAATTACTCGAGGAAGTTCTGGACGGTGGTCATCGCGTGCTCGTCTTCAGTCAGTTCGTCGGAATGTTGACCCTGCTCAAACAAAAACTTTCGAGCGAAGGAATTGAGTTCTGTTACCTGGATGGCTCGACGAAAGATCGTGGCGAAGTCGTGTCACGTTTTCAATCGAACGAGAGCATTCCAGTTTTTCTCATCAGCCTCAAGGCAGGTGGCGTGGGACTAAACCTCACGGGTGCCGATACCGTTATTCATTTTGATCCGTGGTGGAATCCAGCGGTGGAAGATCAAGCCACCGACCGCGCACATCGCATTGGCCAGACGCGTGTCGTGACCAGTTACAAATTGATCGCGCGCGGCACGGTTGAAGAAAAAATTCTGACGCTCCAAACCCGGAAACGTGAAGTCATCAAAGCCACGCTCGCAGGCGAAGAACAGTTAGCCGAGACGTTGAGCTGGGAAGAAATTCAAGAACTGCTGGCTTAGTGGCTATTTGAAAACGTTGATCTGATTTGGTTCGCCGAACGCCCCTTTTTCACCGAAAGCGACAAAACGAACTTTCAAATCGTGCAGGCCATCCATGCGGATCGTCCCTCCATTTTGTCCGCTCAAAACGGACACGCCTGCGATGGGAGAATCGCCGCGCGCCTTCGGGTGAATGGTGCCGATGAGCCGCCCTCCGTCCATGTGGCGCAATCCATTCGGGATGCGAAACAAAACCCAATTCCACTTCTTGTTTTTGGCAGAGGCAGGAAAATTTCCGCCATCCACTGCAATGGGTTCCGGCAAAGTGCCGGTGAGAAAATTAAAATAGCGCGGTTCATCTTTTTCATTCACCAGCGCCTCGTCTCCGTAAACCTGCATGAGAATATCCACTTCATGCTGACTGGCCCAGGTTTGGAATTGCGCGTCGGCGTTGTTGAATTTGACCCCCATCACCCGCACGCCACTGTGGCCTCCAATGGTGACCGGTTCAGTTGTATGATCGCCGCCCGTCAGCGTTTTGAGCGAGGCGACCCAATTCGAATTGGCTGGCTCAAAGCGATTATCGATGCTGACGAAATGAACTTTCTTCGCCGGATCAATTGTGGGCGGCAATTTATCAGGATTGAGCGCAACGGATTGCGCGGCCAGATTCAAGGCTGTAACGGCGGTTAGGAATAACACAGAAAATATTTTCATGAAATCAAAGCAATGATTGTTGGCCAAAAACTTCCTGCACAAATGCAGGCGCGGAAGGAATTTTGGGAATGGTTTGCGCAAAAGATTCGCTCAACACGTCGGGAATGGTGCTCGCCTGCGCCGTCGTTGTCAGATGCAACGTGGAGCAGGGGGTGTCCTGCGAGGTTACCTCGACGCCAATGTGAGTTGCCCCAATTTTTTTCAATCGACCTGTCACCGCACGATAGGCGAGTTCCGGTTTGTTGCAATCGCGACTGAGATGTCCGAGATAGATGTGACGCAAATCAGATGAAGCAATCTGCCCGGCAACATCCGCGCCGGCTTCGTTTGAAAGGTGTCCGTGCCGACTCAGGATGCGTTGTTTCAAACTCCACGAACGCTTCGGGTCGTCCTGCAACATTTGCACGTCATGGTTCGTTTCCAAAACAAGGACGTTCGAGGAACGAATTCGCTCGATAATCAATTTTGTTGCATGACCGAGGTCGGTGAGAAAACCGATTCGTCCCGCTGGAGTGCGCAGGAGAAATCCGACCGGATCAATCGCATCGTGCGGAATGGAGAAGGTGTCCACTTGCACATCGCCAATTTCAAACGATTGGCCGGTCTCAAAAATTTGGCCGTTAATTTTGATGCCCAGTTGCGATTCGATGGCTTCGCGGGTCTGGCGATTGCAATAAATCGGCAGATTCAATCGGGTCGCAAGTCCAACGAGTCCCGAGATGTGATCGGAATGTTCATGCGTAATCAGAACACCGGAAAGACCCTCCGGTGCGCGGGAAAGGGCGGCGAGTTTGTTGCGAATTTGGCGACCGCTGAATCCCGCATCGACGAGGAGGCGGACTTCGGCGGTTTCCAAATAGGCACAGTTCCCGCCGGAACCGCTGCCGAGAATCGTGAATTGAACGGACACGTGCGCGAGAATAAATTTTTCACTCAACCAAGCCAACGTTTTTCGCTCGGCAGATGAAATGAAATTTTGAATGCTCGCTGCAAAATAAGAATCGCTGAAATAATTCCCGGCATCTTTTTCCAGAAAGGGCCTCCAGATTTGATTTCCTGCTTTCCTCCGGTTCGCAGCCGATTAAAGTCGCCCTTAAATGTGCCGCCGAAGTATTTACGAAAATTTCAATTTGGATATTGAGGAACATTGCAAGCCGGCGGCATCGGAAAACCTGGAACGCCCGCACGGCTTCACCAGTGCGCGTGATCGTGGTTTCACCTTGGTCGAACTTCTGATCGTCATTGCGATCATCGCCATTTTGGCGGCGATCTTGTTGCCCGTGCTCGGCAAGGCGAAACTCAGGGCGCAAAGCATTGGCTGCGCGAATAACATCAAACAACTCTCCGTGGCCTGGTCACTTTACACAGATGAAAACGCCGATCAACTGGTGAATAATCACGGGCTTCAGGACATCACCAAGCTACAGCAGAACTGGGTCAACAATCTCGAAAACTGGCTCGACAGTGATGGCAACACCAACCTCGCCACGTTGACCGATGGAAAACTTTCGCCGTTGCTCCAGAAGAGCACCGCTGTTTTTAAATGTCCTTCCGACAAGTCCATCGCGGCGAACGGTCCGCGCATTCGCAGTTTCTCCATGAACTCGCTGGTGGGAAACCCCGGCGAATTGACCAATCGTTTCAATCCGCAGCTCGTGCAATTTTTCCGCGCGTCGGAAATTCATCAACCGGCCAGGATTTATGTTTTCCTCGATGAACACCCCGACACGATCAATGACGGATTTTTCATGAACCGCTGGGACGAGCCGCGATGGGGCAACCTGCCTGCGTCCTACCACAACGGCGCGGCCAATCTTTCCTTCGCCGACGGACACGTGGAAAGCCATCGCTGGTTTCTTGACGATACGAAAAGGCCGGCGCAAAACGGCGGTGCCGGCGGCACCTTCGCAGCGTCGCCCACGACCGACTTCGATTGGTTGAAGGAACACAGCAGCGTTCGCAAGAACTAGTTTCAATGCCATTTCCGCGCTCACACTCCGCTTGCCCCGAAAAATCTGACCGATAGCGATGGGCGTCGAGCTAATAGCCTTGGCGACCAAATAGGCGGTGACATTCATTTATTCCAACTTAAAGAAACGGCTGGAGGCCGACATCTTCGCCCGCGCTCCCTGCGGAAGGAATTAAAGCTCAACTGAAGAGCAGATCATTGCGGACTAAAACCTCGATTATAAAGCCCACGCCACCACCATTTGCGTCATGGCAAATCCAGCCAGAATCATCGCCACAAACCAGAGCGGTTTTTTCTTTGTGACCACGCAAATGGATGCGGTGGCGATGGCGACGGTGAAATAAGAAATGGCGAGGCCCAACTTTCCACTGCGTTTGCTGGCATCATCGCGAATCTTTTCCAACTCTTCGGCTTTGGCTTTGATTTCAGCTTTCTCCTTGTCATAGCGCGCGAGGTCGCTCGTGAGTTTTTTTATGGTTTTAGCCAATTCCGGGTTGCTCGCATTGGGCGTCAATTGAGCAATCGTCACCTCGTCGAGATGTTGCTTGATCGATTTAGCCTGATAGAAGGCCCATTGGTCGGAAGCCTGGGCCTGGCTCATTTGAGTGCGGCTGCTGTATTTGCCGCCCCATTGGGAAGCGATTCCGGCAAGGACAGCAATGATGACGACGGAGAGTGAGACGTATTTCGTCCACGCCTCCCGCTTTTCCTTTTCCTTTGTGGCGGCACGATCTTCTTTAAGATCGACAATGAATTGTTTTAGTTCGCTGATTTCGTTCTGTCGTTCGTTCATAATTTAAGAATTCGGTCCGGTCTGATAGGTTATGTTCGCGCCACGCGCAAGTGTGTTCGTTTCTCATTCGAGTGTGGAATCATTTGCATGGAGATTGCCAATTTTTCGAAGAACAGGGTTTGATGCAGCGCACTGCAGTCGAGACTTTCAAGGTTGAAAGCGGCGAAGCCTAGGGAGCGACCGCAGATTAAGCCAGTCGGCAAATCGCATCGAAGCGGTTGCCAACATTTACCGACTGAAAACGTGTAAAAAAGAAAATTGGATCGTAATGCGTTATGGGTTTTGAGTTCATTACGTTTTATGGGAAAAAGGAGAATATTTTTTAGTGATTATTAGAGGTAAAACGACGAAAATGGCGGAAGGAGAGGGATTCGAACCCCCGGTAACGCAAGCGCTACGGCAGTTTAGTAAACTGCAGCTTTAAACCACTCAGCCATCCTTCCGTCCAAAGCGCGTTAAAAATCGCTGCTGTCGCCGTTGAAGTCAAAGCGATTTCCATTTACGCTGCGTTCATGCCTAATAGCTTTTCCATCTGGCGGCGTCTCACCTGCGTTGGGATGTTGCTCGCCAACTTTAATTCTTTCGCGGTAGAGAAGGTGACCAACGCGCAACCGTTCGTTTACGAAACGCGCGCCGAACATGACCGCGATGGGATCGGGAAATTCTTTATGGGCCGCGAAATCGCTCATGTGATGGGGCATCAAGGAGCCGACTGGCTGGAACGTCCCGAACGCGAAGCCGAAGAGAATACGAATCTGATGGTGGACTCGTTAAAAATAAAACCGGGCGAAATCATCGCGGATATTGGCGCTGGCACCGGCTACATTTCACGCAAGCTCTCCAAGAAAGTCGGTGACAAGGGAATTATTTACGCCGTCGAAATTCAACAGGAGATGCTGGATATTCTGACCAACAAAGCGGTGCAGGCCGGGTTTCACAACATCAAACCGGTTCTCGGCACCGTGACCGACCCAAAACTTTCCGCAGGTTCCATCGATACAATTCTGTTGGTCGATGTCTATCACGAGTTTGATTTTCCGTTCGAGATGACTCAGGCGATGTGCAAAGCGCTCAAGCCGGGCGGGCGAATTGTGTTCGTGGAATATCGTGGCGAAGATCCCGCAGTGCCAATCAAGCCAGTGCATAAAATGACGGTCGTTCAGCTTCGCAAAGAAATGGCGCTACAGCCATTGGAGTGGAAAGAATCAATCGAAGTGCTGCCCCGGCAACACATCGTTATTTTCAAGCGGAAGTAGCTGAATTTTGCGGGAAAGCCCGGTGGTATTATAGTTGCCCGCTCGTAACAATTCGTCCGATGAGAAATCTCATTGAAAACTGCGCCCGCTCCGTCCAAATTCTCTCCATGCAATCTGTTTTTACAGGTCCGGTTTACGTGGTGCGCGACAACATCGACACCGACCAAATTATTTCCGCCCAATATTTGAATCTCGTTCCTACGATTGCCGAAGAATACGAAAAGCTCGGCAGCTTCGCGCTGGCTGGTTTGCCCGAATCGCTTTACCCGATCCGTTTCGTCAAAGAAGGCAAACTCGACAGCGATTATTCCATCGTGGTCGCAGGCAGAAATTTTGGGTGCGGCAGTTCGCGCGAACATGCGCCGATCGCACTCGGTTCGGCTAATTCAAGGATCATTCTCGCGGAAAGTTTCGCACGCATTTTCTTTCGGAACTGTGTCGCAACCGGCGAATTATATCCGTGCGAATGCGCCGACCGTTTGTGCGATGTCTTGAAAACCGGCGATGTCGTCACGGTTGACTTGGACAAAGCAAGCGTCACGGTGCAAGCGACTGGAAAAGTTTATTTGTTCAAGCCGCTCGGAGATGTTCGTCCGGTCGTCGATGCGGGAGGTTTGTTCAATTACGCGCGGCAAACTGGAATGATGCCAGCGGCCAAGTAATTTTTTTCAAAAGCACGGCTCCGGCTTTTCTCAGTCAGAGTCGGCGCGGTTGAGCAGCGCCAATTTTGGCGAGGCAGAATTCGTCAGCGGATTTTCGCTGAAACCTTTTCCTTCGAGCCGTGCTAGCCAATCCGCGATCACTCCCAGCAAACCTGCGAGGTCCAAGTGCTCATGTTCCGCTGGATATTTCTCAAAATTCGCGCGCGCCAATTTGAAAAGCGCGGCGGACGGACGCAACCGATTTTTCTGCAAATGCACAAATGCGCCGGCCAATTGGATTAGACCTTTGTAGAAATTTCCGCTGGGGCCTTGACGATCCGCCAGCCAAAGTTCTTCCAGCACGTCGTGTGATTCGTAGAAAAGTTCTGCATTGAAAAGTTCGAAAAATCCGAGGTAATGCGGGTCCAAAGTTTTCCCGCGATGTCGCTCAATCAATGCGGAGATTTTTGCGCTCTTTTTGCTCACGCCCAAAAAGATGTCCGTAGAAATTTGTGAGTTCAATCTTTAGATTGCAGGAGCGGAGCGCCGGTCTGTGACCGGCTTTGCGGGTTCGCGTTCCAAGCGGTGTCGCTCTTTGCCTGTGGCTCGTTCGTCGCGGGTTTTAGTTCGCGTAAAGCCAGCTAAAAGCTGGCGCTCCTTCGAGGGGTCGCGCGCCTCACCCACTTTTAATCACACCCCTCCGTTCAGGCTGTGCGAACTTTTTACTTTTTCGCCGCGTTCTTTGCCTCCATCCTTTGCAAATGGCAAAACCAGCTTTAGGTCGGGGTCTTGGCGCGCTGCTTGGCGGAAATCCGCCCAGCAATCAGAACGTATCCGTCGCTCCGGTTGCGATGGATTCTCGTGAGCGCGTGCTGCGCGTCGCCATCAAGCAGGTCACACCCTGTTCGTTCCAACCGCGCAAAGATTTTTCCGAAGAATCCCTCCGCGAACTGGCTGATTCCATCAAAGAACAGGGAATTATTCAGCCGTTGATCGTGCGCAAAAGCGGCAACGGCTTTGAACTCATCGTCGGCGAACGTCGTTGGCGCGCGGCGCAAATTGCCGGCCTTGCCGAAATTCCAATCATCGTTCGCGAAGCCGACGACCGCTCGGTTCTCGAACTCGCGTTAATCGAAAATCTTCAGCGTGAAAATCTCAATCCAATCGAGGAAGCGCTCGGTTACTCGCAATTGATCGGGCAATTTCAACTCAAGCAGGAAGAAGCTGCGGTCAAGGTGGGAAAGAGCCGCACGGTCGTCGCGAATGCGTTGCGTCTGCTCAAGTTGTCACCCGATTTGCAGAATCTTTTGCGCGACGGACGTCTCTCCGTCGGTCATGCCAAAGTCATTCTTGGACTGCTCACCGTCACGGAACAAAAGCTGGCTGCGGAATGTATTCTCAAAAAATCGCTCAACGTCCGGCAAACGGAGGAGCTCGTGGCGCAGATGCAAAAGGGCAACGTTCCCGCCACGACGGCGACCAGCAAACCGCCGATTCGTGATGCGCATATTGCCGATTTGGAAAACAAAATGCGCGAGCGGTTTGGAACGAAAGTGCAATTGCGTTATCGTCAGGGAAAGGGTTCGCTCGATATTCGTTTCTTCAGCGACGACGATCTGGAACGCGTTTTAAAAATCATCGGCATTTCAGTGGATTAGTTCGCCTCTCAAATATGAATTCTCCTCAATTGCGCCAAGAGTGCGCCGAAAAATTATTGGCCGCAGAATCTGCTGCCGCAAAATTGACCGCGTTTTTAGGGATTGATGGGTTTGTTGACGAAATCATTCACGTCGTCGGCAGACGGGATGACGCGGAGCATTTTGAACGCATCTCGACGATGAGCCAGTTTGCGGAACGGATTGCCGCCGCAGCGGGAAAAAGTACGAACATTGAATTGGCGACACAGCAAATCAAGCTGGGCGGCAATGGGCCGATCATGGCCAACGCCATGGCGAGTCTCGGTGTGAAGGTGACTTATTTGGGCACGCTCGGTTATCCAACGATGCACCCGATTTTCGACGAGTTTGCGCTGCGAGTGGAAGCTTACACGATCGCAGAGGCGGGCCACACCGATGCGTTGGAGTTTGATGATGCCAAGTTGATGCTCGGAAAAATGAGCCAGCTCAAAGAGGTGACCTGGAACAATATCCAGTCGCGCTTTGGCCGCGAAAAGTTCGCCAATAAATTTGCTGAAGCTGATCTGGTCGGCTTTGTGAACTGGACGATGATTCCGTACATGAGCGATCTGTGGGAATCGTTGCTCGTAGAACTTTGTCCAAGTTTCAGCGGGCCGCGCCGGAAAATCTTTTTCGATTTGGCCGACCCACAAAAACGAACGGTAGCTGATATGTTGCAGGCGCTGGATTTAATCAAACGTTTCCAAAAATATTTCGACGTGATTCTCGGCTTGAACGAGAAGGAGGGTTTTGAAATTGCGAAGGTGATGGGGTTGCGCGCGGAAGCAAATTCGCCGGACGAACTGTTATCGCTCGCCTCCGAGATTAATCTTGCCTTGCAATTGGATACGTTGGTCATTCACCCGGTCGCGTATGCCGTCGCCGTTAGCAGTGGAGACGCACAGATTATCACGGGACCGTATGTTGGAAAACCGCTGATCACCACCGGTGCGGGAGATCATTTCAATTCTGGATTTTGTCTTGGAAAGCTTTTGGATTTCGACAACGCGATGAGTGTTCTGACGGGCGTGACAACCAGCGGGTTCTACGTGCGAACAGCACAGAGTCCAACGATTCGCCAGTTGGCGGAGATGATGCAAAATTGGCCGAGCAAAGAAGCTTAACATGGCTGGGGATTGAACACGTTGTTGCAAATGGACCTTCGCAATTTGAATTAAAATGATTTTACCCGTGATTAAATATGGTCATCCGGTGCTGCGCAAAAAAGGAGCGCGCATTGAAACGGTTACGCCGGAAATACAAAAGCTGGTCGAAGACATGTTCGAGACGATGTATGCGGCGCGTGGAATTGGTTTGGCCGCGCAGCAAATCGGCCAGGCGCTTCAGCTTGCGATCATTGATGTGCGGGGTATCACCGACCGACCGTCCCGTTTGGAACTCAACAACGCCACCGCTGAGGTCGCTGCCTTCATGCCTCTCGTTCTGATTAATCCAGAAATTCAACCGCTCACTGAACCGGTGGCTGGGCCGGAAGGTTGCTTAAGTTTTCCCGAGATGTATGCGGACATTTCGCGGGCGGAATCGATCGAAGTTCGCGCGTTGGGCAGGCGAGGGGAACCGGTTCATTTCCAGTGCGGCGGACTTCTGGCTCGCGCCGTCCAACATGAAGCTGATCATTTGAACGGGGTGCTTTTCATCGACCGCATGAGCAAAGAGGACAAAGCCGATCTAAAACCGGAACTCGAAGAACTTCAGGCTGAAACCAAAGCGGCTTTGAAAAAATAATCTCCGACTCAATCAGTAAACGCGACGGAGATTCGATGGAAGGATGTTCAATTCGGCGCGATATTTTGCAACTGTTCGGCGCGCGATCACGATTCCTTTGCCACTGAGCATTTTAACAATTTCCTGGTCCGACAACGGTTTCGCGGGGTCTTCCTGGCGGAACATATCGGCGATCATATCTTTAACACTGGTGTTGGACATGCCAACGCCGTCGGAAGTTTGAATTCCCGAAGTGAAAAAATATTTCATTTCAAAAATTCCCTGAGGCGTTTCCATGTATTTTGCCGAAACTGCGCGGCTCACCGTGGTTTCGTGGACTCCGACCACGTCAGCAATTTGCGCCATCGTCATCGGCTTTAATCCAGAAACACCTTTTTCCATGAAGTCGCGCTGTCGCAAAACAATTTCCTTCGCGATGTTCAAAATAGTTTGCTGCCGTTGGTGCAAGCTCTTGATTAAAAATTTTCCGGCGCGAATTTTTTCGCGGATGTAATCGCGCACTTCGCCTGAGCTGCTGGCTTGTGCCATCAAATCTTTGTAAGTGTTGCTGATCCGTAAATGGGGAACGTGCTCGTTGTTCGTAGTGACCGAATAACCGTCGTCCGATTTTTGCACAAAAACTTCCGGCAAAATGTAGCGGTCATCATCCGGTAAAAGGTCGCGACCTGGCCGCGGTTCAAGGTGGGCGATGTTGGCCGCAATTTCCTGCGCATCTTCCACGGTAATATCAAGCGCGCGCGCGATCTCTGGAAAGCGGCGTTTGCCCAGCAGATCCATGTGATCAGCAATGACCTTGTATTCCAAAGTGTCCTTGCGATCGGAGCGTTCGAGTTGCAGCAAAAGGCATTCGCGCAAATCACGAGCGCCGACGCCCGGAGGATGGAAGGTCTGAATGATTCGCAGGACGTCCGAGAGCTTTTCCACTGGAACATTCGTGGAATACGAAAGCGCTTCCACCGTTTGTTGAGGCGTCAGCGCGGGTTTGGAAGTTGGACTCGGATTTAAATAACCGTAATCGTCGATATTGCCGATGATCATTTCGGCGATGCTCCATTGCTCGCGAGTAATATTCGAAACCCGCATCTGTTCGAGCAACGTTTCCTGGAGAGAAGTGGCTGCCACCAGCGAATCGAACATGAACTGACGCTTCTCTTCAGCCTCGGGGTTGGAACGTGACGGTAAATTGGTTTGAGAAAAATGATCGCGCCATTCCTGATCGAGTTGGGTTAATTTTTCGAATTCAGCCTGAAAATCATCAACCGGTTCGTTGCTCGGCTTTTCCGTCGCAGGATCGAAATTGACATCCGCTGGAGGTTCCGTCGGATCATTGCGATCAATGGCCGCTGCCCCCTCTTGTTGGACTCGTTCGGCCTGCTCGATTTCCGGAGCGTCAACTTCTTCAAGCACAGGATTCTGCTGCATTTCCTGTTCGACCAGCGCTTTTAATTCGAGAGACGGCGCTTGCAATAAAGCGAGCGACTGTTGCAGTTGCGGTGCCAGCACCTGCGAGAGCGACATCCTCTGCGATAAATGTAAACCTTGCGACATTGGCGCAAATTGTAATCACTCTTCTCGTTAGCTCAAGCGCGAAGTCCTTCTTAATTTTGCTGCGGCCATTTGTGATAAGTTTTCAGGAAGGGAAATTACTTCACCTTGCCTTTCCGAGGGCCGACCTGACGCAAATCAAAAGGGCAAAATCCTAAACCGAACGCGGGCGAATCTGATTTCAAACGAAATGTCGCGAGATTCGTCGTTGCAAAATGCGGGTCTGCTATCACGGAATTGCGATCATGCCCTCCCTCCCGCCACTTCTCCCAACCGCCCGGAAAATTCAAAGCGTTGGTTCGCATGTCGAAATAGACGTTGTAATCCTGGTTAAACTTTCCACCCTTCCAATCGCCTTCCAGCAGCTTGCCTTGGTCGAAGTAAACAATGTTCCGATCGAAGGTGAAGGAGGTGTGCTCCTCAGCCCGGGTTCGTTGCAACTGGTGATTCTGAGCAAAGGCAAACACGTTATTACGAACCAGATTTTCTTTTCCATAATGCTGGTGGAAACCGCCGTGCGTCGTGCGAAACGCGACATTGTTCGACGCCACAATTCCCGTGCTCCCTTCGTCGAAATAAATTGCCCAGCCTCCATATTTCAGCCCAAAAATATCGTGCCACAAATTATTTTGAATCAGCGTGCCTGGTTGGCCGCCCAATGTGTAGATGCCGCCCATGTCACTGAGAATGGGGCCATCGCCATTCGCTTTTTGGCCGATGTGATGCACGTGATTGAATTCAACCAAGTTGTTTGATGCCGACGAGGCGTTGTAGCCCCACGTCCAGCCAATGGAAATTCCGGTGTAGAAAAAATCGTAAATGGAATTGTGCGCGAGACGATTGGCAAATGATTGGCCAATCCAGATTCCTTCCGCGCTCTGAAACAGTTTGCCGCCGTCATGCACGCTGCAATCGGTGATCGTGTTGTGGTGAGTTTGTTCGAGGACGTTCGTGCGGATCGTCGTCTCGCCGATTTTGATTCCGCCACCACCGAGATCAAAAAAGGTGCAGCCGGAAACAGAATTGCTCTGGCAACCGCGACCTAATTGCAGGGCATAGCTCCCAAGATTCACAAAACTGCACCGCTCGAACGAAGCGTTGCGAAGTCCTTCCGCGCGAACCGCGCCGGGAACTCCAATGGCCGCCTGACTGAAGCCGAAAAATTCGGCGCTCGCCTGACCAGGAAAAAACCATTCGTTGTGCGAAAAAGTCAGGTCACGAAAATGAACGTGTTCAATAAATTCACCCGATTCAGGTTTTGCTTCGAGGCGCAAACATTCGGTCAGATTCGGTGCAATGGCTGAAAATGTTTCGAGAGATTCGCCCGGGAGAGGAAGGTAGTAAACGAGTCCTCGCTCACGATCGAGAAACCATTCTCCCGGTTGATCCAGCGCCTCGAAAATTCCTTCCACATAATAAACATCATCCGCCGATAATTGAAAAACGCTGCGTTTGCTTGCGCTCAGAATTTTCTGTTGCTCATCAATGTTGGTGATGGGCATGCGAGATTCCACCCAGCGCGTCATCACGACCGCTTCGCCCTGGTTGGCAGATTTCCACGAGTGCAAATCTTCTCCGGCAAACACAAACCGCGATTGTCCTTTCGTCCACTCGGATGTCGCATCCGGCAGACTGGCGATTTTGAAGTAACCACTGTTCGGATGGCGCGCCCGCTGACGCCGTTCTCCATTTACCCAAAGTTCGCGGAAAAACCAGTTGCCATCGCGCGCTTTCGGAACCGGACCGGACCAAAGTGCTTTCCCTTCAACGGTGATCTTTTTCCAATCGGAAATAGGTTTGCCGGCGCTTAAAATCGGTCGCTCTCCCGAATACGCGGCGATGGTCAAAGGTGTTTGTTCGGTGCCCGATAATTTTGCGGTGATCACCAGCGGCTCGTTCAAAAAATGAATTCCGCCTCGAACCAAAATTGAAACCGGCTGTTTCCAATTGCCACCCTGTTGCTTTTTTAATTTCGCCGCCGATTCCAGCGCGCGCCCGACGGTTTTGAAAGGGCCGTTGTTTCCCTTTCCGTTTGGCCTGTCGATGTCGCCTGACCACGAATCGTTTCCGTTGGTTGCGACAATGAATGTTCCGACTTTCGGCGAAGAAATTTTCTCGCCCGCTGCTGAATTTTCAAATCCTGTGAAGGCGGCAACGAAACCAACCATCGCGTTCAACATCAGCGGAGAAAATGTTTTCATAAAAGGACGTTCGCACGGTTGGGCTGGCGAATTCCAGCCTTGAAATGGGTTGAGAATTATTCGCGTGGGTTTGCAGAAAAAGTGTTTGCAGTCTGAACCTGATATACATTTACGCGTCCATTCGAATTGGACGGATAACTGGAGATAGGATCGAAAACTAAGAGCGTTTCTCAGACACGCTCTAACGTTCGGGAAATTGGGAGTGGCTCTCCGCCAAAGCAGATCTGTCTTCCCTGATGTTTAGACCAGGGAAGATAGAAGTTGGGATGATTACCGTTTTTTGGCAGAGGCGGCCTTGGCGGCTGCGGCCTGATTTTTTTTCTGATTGGCGCTGTTCGCAACGGCTTGTTTTTGTGAAGTTTTCTTCTGATTCGATTTCGGGGATTTATCGCCCATGATTATTTTCTTTCTACTGCGGTTAATTCACCTGCGGCATATTAGTTTCTCCGAAGGGACGGCATCTTCACCTGTTTTACTTCCGATTGTAAATGATGGACGCGCATTCACGACGCACATCATGCGATGACTCGGGTGACTTGATTGTGTCAAAGCATGCTTGAAATGTCCTTTTCGGTTGTTCAAATTCTTCAGATGCGATCCAGATTTTTTATCGGCCTTCTTGGCTTTCCGCTGCTCACCTCAATCTCATTTGGTGAATGGTCGCAGTTTCGCGGTCCGAGTGGAGATGGAATTTCCGACGCGAAAAATTTACCAATCACCTGGGGCGCTGGGAAAAATATAAAATGGAAGACCGCCATTCCCGGTCGCGCGTGGTCTTCGCCGGTGATTTTTAAAAACCAAATCTGGATGACCACTGCCTCCGAAAATGGCTCGCAACTTTCCTTCGTTTGCGTGGATCGCGATACCGGAAAAATCCTGCATAACGAAAAAGTTTTCGATGTTGAAGCGCCACAATTTGCGCATCGCTTTAACACTTACGGTTCGCCGACGCCCGTCATTGAATCCGGGCGGCTTTATGCCAGCTGGGGATCGCCAGGGGTGGCCTGCATTGATACGGAGACGGCCAAAGTGATCTGGGAACGGCGCGATTTTATCTGCAACCATTATCGAGGCGCGGGTTCCTCGGTTTGTATTTTTGAAAACCTGTTGATCCATAATTTTGACGGCAGCGATCACCAGTTCGTGGTTGCGCTTGACAAACGCACTGGAAAAACGGTTTGGCGCACCGAACGTTCCGTGGATTTCAAAGATCTTCGTCCAGACGGAAAACCGGAGTCCGATGGTGATTGGCGGAAAGCATTCTCGACTCCGCGTGTTTTCAAAATCGATGGGAGACCGATCCTCATCAGCCATGGGTCAAAGGCGTTGTATGCCTACGATCCATTTACGGGAAAAGAAATCTGGCGGGTGGAAGACACGAAAACCCATTCGTCCAGCACTACGCCCATTTTCGGTCATGGCTTAATTTTCTTTTGTAGCGGAAATGGTCGCGGAGAAGTTTTGGCAATACGGCCCGGAGGGCAGGGCGTGCTCAACGAATCGAATATCGTTTGGAGAGTTTCACGAAATGTGCCGACGCGCCCGTCGTTGCTGCTGGTTGACGAGTTGCTCTTCATGATTGATGACGGCGGAATTGCGGTTTGCCTGGAATCGAAAACGGGAAAAGAAATCTGGCGCGAACGGATTGGCGGGAATTTTTCGGCGTCACCGCTTTATGCAGAAGGCCACGTTTATTTTTTTAACGAAGAAGGCAAAGCCACGGTGATCGAAGCGGCGCGAAACTTCAAAGTTCTCTCCGAAAACGACCTTGGGGATGGCTTCATGGCCAGCGCGGCCGTTGATGGAAAAGCGCTTTATCTGCGCAGCCGAACCGAGTTGTTTCGCATCGAGAACGATTAACTCTTCGTAGTCAAAGGCCTTAAAACCTAGGCTAAATAATCATACTCAGGAACCTTCTGAGCGGCTTCGGTTTCACGCGAATTATACTGTGTAACCACTCCGCAAAGTTTCATTCCGCGAATAATTAGATAGGGGAGATCGATTTGCCACCACTTCAGACCGCTCCGCGACAAGCGTGGATATTGATGGTGGTTCTCATGCCATTCGCCCGCGATAATTCCATAGATAACCTGATTCACCGGCGTCCCATGTTTGTCGGTTCCAAACAGGCTCGCGTGGCCTCGGAAATTAAAATCACGGACCACAAACGTGAAAAGAAACACCCCGGAAATCCACGCCAAAACCCCTGGCCAGCCAGCGATAGCAAAGGCCAAGGCGGACCAAACCAGGTTCGCGCACAAAACGCGTGCGCCATAATGCCAGATGTTTTCCACTGAACCGGTTTTCTGAAATTGTTCGTACGAATTCTTCACAAACCCGATGTGCTCCAGGCTTCGAGCCACGCGATCGTATTCCGCACGACTCATCTCCCGGTTCATCTTTTGCTGAGTTTCCGTGGCAAGATAACTTCCCAGCCAGCCGAGGTGAGGCCCGTAAGGATCGCCTGGCTCATCCGATTTAGAATGATGAATCCGATGCGGAATGACATAACTCTCCTCGCGAAGGCAGATTGGATTTGACCACAAAAACACGCGTGTGAACCAAATGCTGCGGAAGCGGTAAGCCTGGTGCGAACAAAAACGATGATACCAAACGGTGTTGTAAACAGTGCCAGTAAAAACGCCGATCGCAGCCACAGCCACGATGGAATAAACGGAAAAATACCGAAATATAAAATAGACAAAAATGCCAAACGTAATGAAGTGGTAAAAGGCATAGGCCGCTGGCAAAAACCGGGTTGAGTCTTTCAGAAAATTGATCGAATCAATCCATTCAACGAGGATTTCCCTGGTTGTCGGTCGCATGGGCGAAGGCCCCACGTAGCCGTAAGTAGGTTTGACCAAAACTCCCGAACGCTGTGTTGAGCCGGATGGTTGGTTCATATTCGTAAGCCGGAAGTTATCAGCCGAACTCAGCTTGGAGTAGAGATTTATTTTCGCCGAAGAGCGATCAATCAAGGCACACTGTGTTTTTTGTCGGCTGCAGAAATTAGCGCGGCCGCATATTGCAAATCCGTTGGTGTGGTAATTTTTGGATTTGGCGATGTGCTTTCGATCAATCGAACGGATTGACCAATTAATTCACAGGCTGCGGTGTCGTCGGTCACCTGTAGTTTCTGTTCGCGCACGGCAGCAAGCGCACGGCGAATAACTTCCACCCGAAAGGTCTGGGGTGTCTGCACCGCCCAAAGACGATCCCGTTGCAAATGACCCGAAACCGTAGTTCCGTCCCGCGATTCTTTGATGGTGTCGGTCACGCGTTGAGCTGCAACGGCTGCGCCCGTTTCACGCGCAGCCGCGATGGTTTCGATGAGAACTGCTTCGCTGGTGAGCGGCCTGGCTCCATCTTGAATGGCCACGATTTGTGATGCGGACGACAGTTGCTGCAAGCCATTCCAAACTGAATCCTGGCGCTCTTTTCCGCCGAGCGCGAAACGGAATGGCTTGTTGAAATTGTAATCTTTTGCCAAAACCGTAAAAACATCCTGCATCCCGTCGCGGACAACCAAGATAATTTCGTCGATGCAGTTCGCGTCGTTAAGCCGTTGCCAAGTATGTGCAACAACGGGACGTCCCGCCAGTTCGAGAAAAAGCTTGTCGATATTTGCGCCCATGCGAGTGCCTTTACCCGCCGCAACGATGATGGCTGAATTCATTCAGGCGAATAGCAGCGAACTGTCGTTCAGCAAGCAAGCCGATTCTTCGCCAATGACCAGAAAATCCAAGGAGATGACCGGCGGGCAAGGCCACCTGTTTTCTAATTTGTGGGACTGCGCACAAAAAAATAATCCGCCCGTAAAAAACAGAAAATAAAATTTTGATAACCCAAATCCATTTTTCTTGTGCATTTTTTTGCTTTTCAATTTAGTCTTTTCCCGGAGATATGTGTGCCAGAAACCCTGCGGATTTTATTTTTTATGTCATTGAAAAGTCCTTGTAATCCAATTTTCTGGAAGAGCTGTGTTGCCGCGTTATTCGTGTTTTTGTTTAGCAATTTTCATCGAGTCGATGCGGTGGAGTCGGGAATTAAGGATTTAAACACGCCCCGTGTATTTCCAAAGATCGAGTCCAAGGCGGAGTGGCAAAAACGGGCGCACGAAATTCGTGAACAAGCTTTGATCAGTTGCGGACTTTGGCCGATGCCAGAGAAAACTCCTTTGCAGGCGAAGGTGTTCGGCAAAGTGCTGCGCGACGGCTACAGCGTTGAAAAAGTTTATTTCCAAAGCTCGCCCGGGTTTTATGTGGCCGGGAATCTCTACCGTCCGCTGGGCAAAGGCGAGGGTCCATTCCCGGGCGTTCTGAATCCACACGGTCATTGGGAAAACGGTCGCCTGACCGACACCGCTACCGGGAGCATTCCAGCGCGTTGCATCAATTTTGCCAAGCAGGGAATGGTCGCGTTCTCCTACGACATGGTTGGTTATAACGATACGTTCTTTGCTGAGAATCCGAAGGGTAATTCGGACAAAGTGGATCTCTATAAACGTCATCGCCGCTTTGCCACCAATGACGCGAACCTGATGTGGAACATTAATTTAATGGGGCTGCAAACCTGGAACAGTATTCGCGCCCTCGATTTTTTGGCGGCGCTGCCGGACGTTGACAAGGCACGCCTTGGCTGCACCGGCGAATCCGGCGGCGGCACACAAACCTTTATGCTCGGAGCGATTGATGATCGCCTTGCCGTGCAAGCGCCTATCGTGATGGTATCGCATTCGATGCAGGGCGGATGCTCCTGTGAAAATGCGCCAGGACTTCGCGTGGAATTCTCCAACATGGAAATCGCCGCCGCCGCTGCTCCACGTCCGCAAATCATGGTTGGGGCGACTGGTGACTGGACCAAAACGATGATGACGGTTGAGGGGCCGGTTGTTGAAAGTGTTTATCGTTTGTTGAATGCAGAAGAGAAATTGCGCTACAAAATTTTCGACTTCGGCCACAATTACAATCAAACCAGTCGAGAAGCGGTTTACGATTTTTTCGGCAAAATTTTAAAACCGATTTCTCCAGCGAGCAAGGAAGCGCCCTTCAAAAAGGAGGCGGACGAAGATTTGCGTGTTTTCCCGAACGAGGAGTTGCCCGCAGATGCGGTGACGGAGGAAACGTTGGTCAGCGTGATCGTGCAGAATAATCGGGCGCAGTTGGAATCACTAAGACCCAGGGGCAAAAAATCATTGGCCAAATACAAGGAAGTTTTAGCTCCAGCCTGGAGGCATACGATGCAACTTGGGCAACCCCAGAATCCGAATCTGGAGTTTCTGTTTTCGCCAGAGAGGCGAAACGTACGAGGAGTTGTTGTTCTGGCAGATTCTGGAGGAGTCAACGCATTCCTCGGTGCAAATCAACAACCGCGTGGCTTGGCGAAACTTTTGTTGGGTCAACAATTTAAAGTGTTGATCCTGAAGTTGCCTGATTTGTCGGGCGCAAAAACGAATCAAGCGGATCTTTTCTTCACCACTTACAACCGGACGTTTGCGCAGGAGCGCGTTGCTGACCTGGTGAACGCTTGTTTGTGGGCGAAGAAGTCGGGCGGAAAAGTAATTCTTTGCGGAACGGGTCAAGCCGGATTATGGGCGCTACTCGCTGCGCCTGCGGCGGATGTGGTCGTGGCGAATTGCGAAGGTGTGGACACTTCGTCCGACGCCCGACTGCTGCAAAAGGATTTATTTATTCCCGGCCTGCGAAAGATTGGAGCATTCGAAGGAGTGGCCACCCTTGCCGCACCCCGCCCGATTTTTTTAAATAAAACCGGTGAAAAGTTTTCGACGAGTTGGTTGAAGGATGTTTACGGCTCGCTCAAATCATCACAGGCAATGAAGGCGTCAGCCGATCAACTTACCGATGAACAGATTTCGGATTGGATCGCCCAGTTGAAATAAGCGCGCCGACGCAAATTATTTCTGTCCGCTCACGAGGATGGTTTGAAAATGCGGCGGCTGTTCTTCGCTGGCGACGATGCTGATTTCGATTTTCTTGAAGCCAGCTTCTTCGAGCCAGCGATGCAAATCGCTTTCAGCAAAACCGAGCCAGCGGTCGCCATAAAGTTCGCGGGCTTCTTCGAAATTATGCTTGAGTAAATCCAACAGGAGAATCTGTCCTCCTTCGCGAAGAATTTTGTGGGTGCTGGCAATGGCCTTGGCGGGATCGGCAGCGTGATGGAGCGCCTGGCTTAAGATTGCCAGGTCAATGCTGTTTGAATCAATCGGGGGATTTTCTAAATCGCCCAGGCGAAATTCCAAATTCTTCAGGCCGTTCTTTTTTGCTTTGTTTGCGCCGAACGTGACCATCTTTTCCGAGTTGTCCACTGCAATCACTTTTTTCGCCCGGCGGGCGAGAAGTTCGCTGATTAATCCTTCGCCCGAACCCAGGTCTGCGACAACAATTGGGGGTATGATTCGCAGTAACAAATGCCCGAAGGCCTGCCAAGAACGCCCCGGGCCGTAGCTGCGGTCGAACCGCCCGGCTACTTGATTGAAGTAAACTTGCGCCTGTTCTTTGCGACGGCTGAGAATGCGTTTGAGGTTAATTTGATCTGCGGAATATCCTGGCATTTCCTTTGCGCCGCGGATGGCGAGATGGATGAATTCACTGGTGACGGAGTCGGCGCGCTCGTTGAGTTTATAGTAAGTGCGTTTTCCTTCGCGCCGGGACTGCACCAGACTCGATTCCTGCAAAAGCCCCAAGTGAGTAGAGATGCGTGATTGGCCGAGACGCGTAATTTCCTGAAGTTCGTTGACAGACAACTCTTCCTTTTCAAGCAAGGCAACGATGCGAAGCCGCGTAGGGTCGGACAAAGCGCGCAGAGATTTTAGCGTGGACGACATAATTAACTTAGTAGGCAAATTTTTAGAAAATCAGGTTGACCCAATGGATAATTGATATATCATCCCATCAAGATACGTCAATACGTCTGTTTAAAAAACAATTCAGCCAAAGAAAATTAAATGAGTAACAACTACATCTTTTCATCCGAATCCGTAGGTGAAGGTCATCCTGACAAAGTTGCGGATACCATTTCGGACGCGATCCTCGACGCCTGCTTGGCCGTGGACAAAACCAGCCGCGTCGCTTGCGAAACGTTCGTCAAAAGCAACATGGTCGTCGTCGGGGGCGAAATTACGATTCCCAAGTTGCAGGATCGCACCACGGGCACAACCAAGCCGTTGGACACGGTCATCAATGTCGGCAACGTCATCCGCAACGCAGTGCGCGGCATCGGTTACGTGAATGACGACGACGTGTTTCATGCGGACAAGATTTTTATCAATAATTTTCTGACCACGCAATCGCCTGACATCGCTCAAGGCGTGGATGCGAAAAAAGCCAAGGGCAAGAAGACGGCGGAGCAGGGCGCAGGCGACCAGGGCATCATGTTTGGTTACGCCAGCAACGAAACGCCGGAACTCATGCCGGCGCCGATCATGTTTGCACATCACTTGGGTCGTGAACTCACGCGCATCCGCAAATCCGGCAAAGTGGCGTGGTTGCGTCCAGATGCGAAGTCGCAGGTGTCTGTCGAATACGTGGACGGCAAACCCACGCGTATCACTAACGTCGTTATTTCCACTCAGCACGCGGACAAAATCGATGGACGCGAAGTCACCCACGCGGAGATTGAAAAATTCTGCATCGAGAACATCGTTAAGAAAGTTTTGCCCGCGCGAATGCTCACGGCGAAGACCGAGTTTCTCATTAATCCCACCGGACGCTTTGTCGTCGGCGGACCGCAGGGCGACAGCGGTTTGACGGGACGCAAAATTATCGTGGACACCTACGGCGGCATGGGTCGGCACGGCGGTGGTGCCTTCTCCGGCAAGGACCCGTCCAAGGTGGATCGTTCCGCTGCTTACATGGGACGTTGGGTTGCCAAGAATGTCGTGGCTGCAAAACTCGCCGCGAAATGCGAAGTGCAATTCGCCTACGCCATTGGTCATCCACGTCCCGTCAGCGTGCATATCGACACGTTTGGCACCGGCACGGTGAGCGATGCGCGGATTCTCGGGGCCGTTCTGGCAACGTTCAGCTTCAAGCCGGCGGACATCGTGGTGCAGTTGAATTTGCTTCGCCCGATTTACGGCAAGACAACCAACTACGGCCATTTTGGAAAAAATGATAAAGACATCACCTGGGAAAAAACGGACAAAGTCGAAGCATTGAAACGAGCAGTAAAATAACTACGAAATAAATAATAAATATTATGACAAAAATTAAACTTTCACCGGCGCGAATCAAAGCAGGCAAAGCTGCGGCGAAAATCGCGATTGCAAAAAATGGTTCTGCGAAATCAAACGGCAATGGCGCGAAGCAGGATTTCAAAGTCAAAGACTTGAGCCTCGCCGAATGGGGCCGCAAAAACATCACCGTGTCCGAACACGAAATGCCGGGCTTGATGTCGATTCGCAAAAAATATGCGGCGAGCAAACCGCTGGCTGGTGTGCGCGTCACCGGTTCGTTGCACATGACCATCGAAACGGCGATTCTCATCGAGACGCTCGTCGATCTCGGCGCGCAAGTGCGTTGGGCGAGTTGCAATATCTTCTCCACGCAAGATCACGCGGCGGCAGCGATTGCCAAAGCGGGCGTGCCGGTTTTCGCGTGGAAAGGCGAGACGCTCGAAGAATATTGGGACTGCACTTTAGACGCTGTCACATTTCCAGGAAACAAAGGCCCGCAACTCGTCGTCGATGACGGCGGCGATGTCACGTTGCTGATTCACAAAGGATATCAACTCGAACAAGGTGACACTTGGGTCAACACGCCGAGCGGTTCGCATGAAGAACAGGTCATCAAAAATCTATTGAAGCGCGTAGCGAAGGAGCGTCCCGGTTTCTGGCACAACATCGTCAAGGAATGGAAGGGTGTTTCCGAAGAAACCACGACCGGGGTGCATCGTTTGTATCAGATGTTGGAGCAGGGGAAATTACTCATCCCGTGTATCAACGTGAATGATTCCGTCACGAAATCGAAGTTCGACAATCTTTACGGCTGCCGTGAATCGCTCGCAGACGGAATCAAGCGCGCCACCGACGTCATGGTCGCAGGAAAAGTCGCGGTCGTTTGCGGCTACGGCGACGTCGGTAAAGGTTCGTCGCATTCACTCCGTGGATTCGGCGCACGCGTCATCGTCACGGAAATCGATCCGATCAATGCGTTGCAAGCCGCGATGGAAGGTTTCGAAGTCAACACGCTCGAATCGACGCTCGGCCTCGGCGATATTTACGTCACCACGACCGGCAATTGCGACGTCATCACGCTGGAACACATGCAGAAAATGAAAGATCAAGCCATCGTCTGCAACATCGGCCACTTCGATAACGAGATTCAAGTTGAACGCCTGAACACGGCGAAAGGCGTGCAGAAATTAAACATCAAACCGCAAGTGGATCGTTACGCGTTTCCGAATGGCCGCCAGATTTACATGCTTGCCGAAGGTCGTCTCGTGAACCTCGGTTGCGCTACCGGTCATCCGAGTTTCGTGATGTCAAATTCGTTTTCGAACCAGGTTCTCGCGCAACTAGATCTTTGGAAAAACAAAAGCACTTACAAAGTCGGTGTCTATCGTTTGCCGAAAAAACTCGACGAAGAAGTCGCGCGGTTGCACCTGGAAAAAATCGGCGTGAAGCTGACGAGGCTCTCGAAGAAACAGGCCGATTACCTCGGCATCTCGCCGGACGGTCCATACAAAGCGGATCATTATCGGTACTGAGTAAATCTCAACCGCGAAAATTTTCACAGGCGCGTCAGCAATGACGCGCTTTTTGTTTTAGTCGGAACCTCAAGCAATCGCCCGCTGCCGCACTTCGCCCAGTAACGAAACGAGTTGGTCAATTTGCGCCGCCGGAAACAAACCGTCCGGCCCTTGCGGAGTGATGTCCGTGAAGGGCGACTCGTAAAGCAAGCCGGCGTCCATCTCGCCGTGTTCGGTCAGGTGATCAATAATCAAGTTCACAAATTCAATCTGGTTTGAGCCCAGCGTCTTTCCAGCCATAAAATCGGCCAACGCCTGTTTCGCTGCTTCGCGATCCAAGCCGACCAACGAGCGCACGAAGAGTCCGAGTCCATTGCTTTCCGTTTTCGCTTTCGCCAAATGTTCCGGTTGGGCCAGTCCGCTTGCGGTCAGCATCCGCTCCAGTTCTTGAAGGTCAGTTGCCGTCAGTGGTTCGTTCATGCGCAACTTGTGGATGACCAAGTCATCTTCATGCTCGCGCAGGAACTGGCGCGTCTTGGCGCGGAAACGCTCGTAGTTGTCGGGTGAAGCGAAGCCCGGGAGTTCCACGGTCGTCTCGCCTCCAAGTTCGTCCTCGAAGTCGGTATAGATTGGTTTGCGCTGCTGCTTCTCCATTAGTTTCACGAGCGCGCGAAGGCGGCGGCGGACGGTTTCCAACATCGGCGTTGTTACGTCCTGCCACCATTCTTCCGTTTGAATGTCCTGAATCAGCGGCATCTGCTCATGCACCATCGGGATGCTCTTTTTTTCTTCCAACAATCCAGCGATCGCCTTCACCTGTTCACTAAGCCGTTTGAACGCCGGTTCAATCCGCAACACCGCCAGTTGCAGATTGAGCATCAGCAGATCAAACCGTTTCGCCTCTTCGTCTTCCGCCTCCAGTTCGGACGGCAGCCCGGCGACTTCGTGCGCCAATTCCGACAACGCTTCCAGCTTCAATTCACCCCACGCGTCCGGCTTGGCGTATTTCTCGACCAAGCGCCGTTTCGCGCGTACGACGAAGTTTTCCACGTTCATCGCGGCGACTTCGCCTTGCAACAGTGCCGCCACTTCGCGCCGCAACTCCGCTTCCTTTTCCGGCCCTTCCTTTGCCACGCCAGACAACTTGCGATCCAACTCACTGATCAATTCCAGCCGCGCCGTGAACAGTCGCTTGCCGAGTGATTGCCCGAGTGCGCCGTCGGTCGTCTCCGGGTTCTGACTGAAGAACTCCAGGTTCTGACAGAAATCAAAGATGTAGAAAAACTCCTTGTGCTTCCCTGGCCCGAACAAGTCAGGACACAACCGCGTCCCGCGCCCGACCATTTGCCAGAACTTCGTCTTCGACCGCACCAGTTTGAAGAATACGAGGTTCACCACTTCTGGCACGTCTATGCCCGTGTCGAGCATGTCCACCGAGATGGCGATGTGTGGCGGCTTGGCAGCACTGTAAAAATCATCAATCAGACTCTGTGCATACGGCAGGTTGCAATGGATCACGCGCGCAAATGCGCCCTTGTGATGCGGATAATTCAGGTCAAACCGCTCCGCGATATATTCCGCGTGGTCCTGGTTCTTCGCGAAGATGATGGTCTTGCCCAACCGATCACCACCGGCGACCGTGAGGCCGCGCGTCATCAGATGCTTCAGCACCTTGTCCACGGTATCTTCGTTGAACAGCCACTTGTTGACCGCCTCGGCTTCAACGTGGTCGGACGTGCTGCCATCCTCGCTCCACTCAGTGTTGCGGACTTTATTTGACGAATGTTGGTGTTTACCTCCACAATCGGTTCGTCAAATGACTTTATCTTTTCAGCGGTGGCAATTAACAGCTCCGCAACTTCTCGGGATTTTCCATGGATAGTGCCGGAGTCCATCGCCCGCGCAATGTCGATTGGAAACGTGCCGCCGCCTTTCTTTACGGAGATTGGGGGACGAGCAAAGCGTATGTCATCGGCGCGGCATTTTTTGTCACCGGCTTTTCGTCTTTTCCGATTATTCTCGCGGTCTGCGCGCTGACTGGAATCGTTGGTTACAATTACATCACGGTTTGCAAACATTTCCCCGACGGCGGCGGAGTTTATTCAGCGGCTCGCAGTCAAAGTCGGTTGCTGGCGGTGATCGGTGCGCTGATGTTGGTCGCTGATTTGACGGTGACGGCGGCATTAAGCGGTTGGTCGGCGATGACCTATTTTCATGTGCCCAAAGAGCACCTGATGCTGGCGACCATCGGCCTGATTATTGCAGTGGGGGCGATGAATTCTTTCGGGCCGAAACACACCGGCAGCATGGCGGTTGCGCTGGCCTTGCCCACGGTCGCGGTGGTGGTGGTGATTATTTGCCTCAGTTTGCCGCATCTGACTTTTACAAATTTGGAACCAACGCATTCCAGCTTTGGGCATAACTGGGCTGCATTCGTCGGCGTCATCCTCGCGCTCAGCGGTGTGGAATCCATCGCCAATCTCACCGGCGTGATGAAGCTCAATCCCGGCGCGTCGTTGGAGGAGCCAAAAATCGGCAAGACCGCCGGAAAAGCGATTTGGATTGTGGCGTTGGAAGTTGTTCTCGGCACCGCGTTGCTCGGTTGGGCGATGCTGTCGTTGCCGAAAGTGCTTTCGCCTGAATTGCACGAGCGCTGGGAAGACATGCTCAATGTTCTTGCTGAACATTACGGCGAGATGACTTTTGGCCCGGTGTTCGGGCAGATTTTTGGAATTATCACCGGAGCAATTGTCGGGCTGCTCTTGCTGAGCGCGGTGAACACGGCGATTGGCGCGCTGGTCGGTTTGTTTTACATGCTGGCGCGAGATGGCGAGATGCCGCGAACCTTCACGCGGCTCAATTCTCATGGCGTGCCTTGGATTCCGCTCGCCGTCGCGACGGGGTTGCCGTTGTTGGTGGTGGTTTTTTCGCCGGACACAAAATCGTTGATGGAGCTTTATGCCATCGGCGTCGTCGGCGCGATCACAGTGAATTTAGGTTCATGCTTAATGAACAAAAAACTTGGACTCAATCGCTATGAGTTTGGTCTGATGCTGGTGACTTTCGTGGTGCTGTTCGCGATTGAAATCACCCTGGCCAAAACAAAACCGAATGCGCTCTTTTTCATCGTTTGTATTTTGATCGCGGGAATGGGCTTGAGAGCGTATTCGCAAAAGCGGGCCGGCTTGCGGACGTTGACTGTCAGCAAAGAAATTGCGGCGCGTGTTGCGCCTGAGACGGTGCCGGATTTTAAACTGAATCTCAGTCCCGGCCAATCCATCATGGTCGCGGCTCGCGGAATTACTCCCGTCCTCAAATTTGCCCTGGAGGAGGCGCGACTCCGGCAGGGAACACTCTATGTGCTGTACGTCAAGGAACTCGCCGTGACACTCCAGGGGCCGATTCAAAGTTCCGAACGCCCACGCTGGCAGGACGATTCGCAAGCTGCAGAAATCATGTCTGCCATGCTGGAACTTTGCCACCAACACAATGTTCCAATCGTTCCCATTTATGTCGTCAGTGAAAATCCAGCGACCACGATTCTCGATCTCGCGGCCACCATCGGGATCGATATGCTCTTGTTGGGATCCACTCATCGCACCCGGCTGGTTTCACTTTTAAAAGGCAACGTTGTCACCGAAGTTGCGAAAAATTTGCCCGAGAATATTGATCTGATTATCTACGGATAATCGTTCAAAAATTCTTCAAGATTCCTTGCCGGGCAATGCGCAAAAGAAACCACACTGCCGAAATTCAAACAGCGGGTTGATTTCTTTGAAAAACTTTTTTCCGCGATTTTACCCAATGAAATCAATGGTTTTGACTGCTTCGTGTCCCGGCTTTTTCGCGTTGGCATCACCGCTGCTAAGCGTGAGTCCGAACGCAGAACTCTTATTATACAACTATGAAAAAAATCGAAGCAGTGATCAAACCATTCAAGCTGGAGGAAGTGAAAGACGCCCTGAGTGACGTCGGCATCGAAGGAATGACGGTGATTGAAGTGAAGGGATTTGGTCGTCAAAAAGGCCATACGGAAATTTATCGCGGTAGTGAATATACCGTCGATTTTCTTCCGAAGATTAAAATTGAAATCGTACTCGCCGACAGCCAGGTCGAAGCCGCGATCGCTGCCATATTAAAATCCGCCAAGACTGGAAAGATTGGCGATGGAAAAATTTTCGTTTCGCCGGTTGAACAATCCATCCGCATCCGCACGGAAGAAAAAGGAGAGCAAGCCGTTTAACCTCAACCAACCAGCCAACCAAACATGAAAAAATTTATTCTTTTTCTGGGAATTACCGCCCTGTTAGCCGTTTCCAGTCTCAACGCGCAAACTCCCGCAGCCCCGGCCGCAGCAGCTCCTGCGGCCAAAACTCCAACGACCGAGGATCGGCTTGCCGATCTCGAAGCGTATGTGAACAACGGCGCGCGCCAAACGAACGCACCGACCGCTCTGGCAACGTCCGCTGGTCCCGGTCATAACGCGTGGATGATGACCAGTGCCGCGCTGGTGTTGTTCATGACTCTACCCGGTCTGGCTTTGTTCTACGGCGGGTTGGTGCGAAAGAAAAATATTCTTTCTGTCCTCGCGCAATGTTTGGGAATTACCGGCGTCGTCACCATTCTTTGGTGGGCGTTTGGTTACAGCCTCGTCTTCGGAAAAAATTACGGAAGCGCTTTTATTGGCGGCTCCGAATTTTTCTTTTTGAAAGGAGTCGATAGCGCGCCCAACACCGATTACGCGTCATGGGTTTCCCACAACGTTTTCTCCATGTATCAAATGATGTTCGCGATCATCACACCGGCATTAATCATTGGTGCAATTGCGGAACGCATGAAGTTCAAAGCGATCATGCTCTTCGTCGTTCTCTGGATGTTCGTCGTTTATTTTCCGCTCGCTCACATGATCTGGGGGATTAATGGATACATGAATGGCGTGTGGAATGGTGACGCGAAAATCAAAGCGATTGATTTCGCCGGCGGAACTGTTGTTCACATGTCCTCCGGTTGGTCGGCACTGATCTTGTGTTTAATTCTCGGCAAACGACTTGGCTTTCCAAAAGAGCCGATGCAACCGCACAGCATGGTGATGTGTATGATCGGAACTGGAATGTTGTGGGTCGGTTGGTACGGGTTCAACGCGGGTAGCGCTGTGGCGGCTGACGGTGTCGCTGCCAATGCCTTCATGACCACGACGCTCGCCACCGCTGTTGCCTCTTTCATCTGGCCGTTGCTCGAATACTTCTTCCGCGGCAAACCGAGTGTGCTTGGTTTCTGTTCTGGCGCAGTGGCTGGACTGGTCGTCATCACGCCCGCGACAGGTTTCGTTGATGCCAGCGGCGCAATCATTATCGGCGTCCTCGCCGGTGCGATTCCGTTCTTCGCCGTTACAAAACTAAAAGGAATATTCGGTTACGACGACGCGCTCGACACTTTCGGCGTTCACGCAGTCGGCGGAACTTTAGGCGCGTTGTTGACAGGAATTCTCGCCACCGCGAAAGTAAATCCCAACCTCACCGACGTAAATGCCGCCGCCAAAGCCAACACACTCGACAAAATCGTCGCCAACCACACGCTCTGGATCGAACAGGTCAAAGCCATTGGCTTGACCCTCGTGCTGGCCGTGGTTGGAACCGTTATCATCGCGTTTATCGTGAAAGCGATTGTTGGTCTGCGCGTCAGCGAAGATGTTGAAACGGTGGGCTTGGATTTGGCCGAACATGGTGAAGAAGGTTATCACGGCTAATCGCCGTTCGATTACGGGTTAAATGCACAATCGCGCCGTCCCGGAAAACCGTGGCGGCGCGATTTTTCTACACCACTCGAATCACCAAAGCCGTTGCATTGTCGCGGGAATTTTTTTCGAGCGATTCGTTGACCAGAGTTTGCGCCGGATTCGATTTGGCCTTGGCGGATTTTGGAGCGCGCAACAGTTCAACCAATTGTTCATCGTAAATTTTTTCCACCAAACCATCGGTGCAAAGCAGAAAAATATCGCCTGGTTCGTAAGCGACTGCTCCAACCTGCGGATCGACAAATTGGTTGCCGCCGCCCAATGCTTTTTGCAGGACATTTCGTCGCGGATGATCGCGCGCTTCGCGTTCGTTGATTTTTCCATTGCGAAGAAGCCAGCCGACGTACGTGTCGTCTTGTGTGATTTGTTTGATGCCGCCTTCGCGTTTGGAAAGATAATAAATCCGGCTGTCGCCGATGTGCGCGAAATACATCCAGCCGGGCGTGAACCAGGCGAGGCTCAACGTCGCTCCCATGCCCGCGCATTCCTCATAGCTTTGGCCGAGGTAAGTGATCGCGCCATGAATTTGCGTGAACAATTCCGAGAGCACATCGTCGCGTCCGGCTTCCAGTCCTTGCGCGGATTGATGGAACGAGCGCGGCAGCAGTCTGGTTATTTTTTCCACAGCAATTTTGCTGGCGTATTCGCCGGAGCGCGCCCCCCCCATGCCGTCGCTTACGGCAAAAACAAAATCGGTGCTGGTCATGGTGGCTTCGCCGATTTTTCCGAGGTGATTTACTTCGGTCGCGTCGAATTGCAGTCCGAGAAAAGCGTCTTCGTTGTTCGGACGGAATTTCCCGCGGTCGGTGCAGCCAAACCATTTCAATTTTTGCGTGCGGTTGTTTTTTTTGAGATTTATTTCCATGAAGGCGGATTTAATTTTGCCTGGGGAGAATGGTGGCGAACTCAAAATCAATCACGCAAAAACGTCCGTCGGACTGGCGATAGGTCACGTTGCGTTTGTCAGGATCTTCATGTCGCACGCCGAACGGTTCCAGTTCTGCAAAAAGTTCCTGAATGCGCTGCTCATCCAAATGTTCGACGCGACTTCCGCAATTCGTGGTGGTGATTCGGAGTTTGTCGGCGTGGGCTTCCAGGAGTTTCGGGACAAAGCCGCACCCGCGTTCTTCGAGATGTTTCAAAACCCGCACTTCATTGGTGAAGCGTGTCAGCGCGTCCGGCCCGTGATATTGCTTTAGCACCCGGCCATCGAAGGTCAGATTCACCGTCGATCTGAGAGTGTCTTTTACTTTCAGCATGAGTTTGAAATGGCCACATTGCGCTCGGCTCTATCCAAGGTGTTTAAAATATGAGTGAGCTTTTGCAGATTGGGAAGTCTCTTCGGGCTGCGTGAACAAATCAAATCACGATGGTCAAAAAGCGACAGAACTATTAAAGCTGGTTCGTGCCAACAAAATTTATCGATTAAAAAGTTCGGGGTAATCGAGGGTAAAAGTTAAATCTTGGAAAACATCAGGCAAATACGGCAGGCTATTTGCTTAACGCTTTTGAACCATGAATAAAATGGGGAAAAAGCAGAACTAAAAATAAATAAATCCGGATACGCATGAAATATAAACTCGAATACATCTGGCTCGACGGCTACGAACCCGTTCCCAACCTTCGCGGCAAGACTCAAGTCAAAGAATTTAAAAGTTTTCCTAAACTCCAGGAACTCCCGATGTGGGGTTTCGATGGCAGTTCGACCCGACAGGCCGAAGGCCGCACCTCCGACTGCATGCTCAAGCCGGTGGCCGTCTTTCCTGACTCCACCAAGAAGAACGGCGTGCTGGTCATGTGTGAAGTCATGATGCCGGACTGCAAGACGCCGCATCCGAGCAATTCCCGCGCGACCATCCTCGACGATCCCGGCGCGTGGTTCGGCTTCGAGCAGGAATATTTTCTCTACAAAGACGGTGTGCCACTCGGCTTCCCGACCGGCGGCGGTTTTCCTCCGCCACAAGGCGAATATTACACCGGCGTTGGCTACAAGAACGTTGGATGTATCGCCCGCGAAATTGTCGATATTCATTTGGATCTTTGCCTTGATGCGGGCATCAACCACGAAGGAATCAACGCCGAAGTTGCCAAAGGTCAGTGGGAATTCCAAATCTTTGGCAAAGGTTCAAAGAACGCAGCCGACCAGATGTGGATGGCGCGGTATCTCCTGAGCCGCCTCTGCGAAAAATACGGAGTCGATGTGAACTGGCATTGCAAACCGCTCGGCAAAGACGTCGATTGGAACGGTTCGGGCATGCACTCGAATTTTTCAACCAAACACATGCGCGAAGTCGGCGGGAAACCCTATTTTGAATCGCTCATGGCAGCGTTCGATAAATACAAAAATGAACACATCGCCGTTTATGGCCCGGACAATCACCTCCGTTTGACCGGTCTGCACGAAACGCAATCGATCGACAAATTTAACTACGGCATTGCAAACCGTGGCGCGTCCGTTCGCGTTCCGCACAGCTTCGTGAACAACGACTATAAAGGTTATCTCGAAGATCGACGTCCGAATTCACAAGGCGACCCTTACGCCATCGCCAGCCGGATTCTCCAAACCATCGCCACTGTTCCGATCAAGAAGACGGCGAAAAAATAGTCAATTGCCGACAGTCACGACTGTCATTAAATAAAATAAAACGGCGTGGAACAATCCACGCCGTTTTGTTTTGGCCACAACTATTCATTGGCATCCACAATCGTTCTATTCGAAGCGATGTGCAATTTAGGATTCAGTCTTGGTTGAGCGCACGCGAGGTTGAGATAACAGGTGCAAGCGATTCCGTTTTGAAGTTTTATTGGCGGCATGAGCCAATTGCCGTTTAACGAAAAACATTTTATGGGAACCTCCGAAAACTGCTTTTCGGAGTTGGGTTAAGGGTTGGGGTTCGATGTTTGGGGTGATTGGATTCATGACGACTCCTTTGGTGGGGGTG
>JAYVSV010000175.1:0-12027 GCA_043775015.1 Verrucomicrobiota bacterium | reverse complement strand
CGCCCGAAGACCGGCTGGCCATCGGAGGCATCATGATCTGAAATTCCGGGCCGCGATCCCCCTCCAATCATCGCTCCACTTCGGAATTCGGGTTTAAAGGCGCAATGTGTTTGGCTTGCGAAACTTTATTACAGCTTTTCAGGCAAGGCGCATTGATTTGAAATCACCTTAAACCATCCCCCAAACTTCCGGCCCGTCCAATAAATCGCCAGCAGAAATAAAATCAATCCGCTCCACCGCGGACTTTACCAGAAGCGGATTCATTTCTCGATGGGTTTCATTCCGCTCTAATTTTACGAGCGCAGGAAGCGGCGGTGAACACGCCGCAGTCCAGACGCTCCGCGAAATTCAATACGCTTGAAAGGCGCGAAGCGTTTGGACTGCGGTGGCTTTAGCACCGCTTTTCCATGGCGCGCGATCGTTCGGGATACACCAATTCGAAAATTTATTTTGAACATTGCTTCAAACCATCCCCGCCAGCTTGCGACCCGTCCAATAAATCGCCAGCAGAAATAAAATCAATCCACCCCACCACGGACTCGACCAAAGGCGTATTCGTTTTTCGATGGGTTTTGGTTCCGGTAGTAAAGAAATTTTTTGGACAATTTTTTCGAGGTCTTCGTAGGAAACGCTGGCGCCTCCGGTCAGTCCGGCGATTTCGCGCAAGACCTGGCTGTTCACGGGTTGGCCGATTTTCTCGCGCAAAGGTTGGTTCACTAGAATTTCTGTTTCCAAACTTCGCGAGTTTTTCTCAGCAGCAAGTTGGATTATATATTTTCCACCGGCTTGCGCAATGAAGCTCGACTTGAAAACGCCCCAACCGCCTTCGAGTGCGGACAATTCCAATCGCTCGCTACGATTGTTCGGCGAAATAATTTTCCCGGTCACAGTTTCGTTTTCCGCTGGATAGCCCGCCGTGTCCAAAACGGTTCCTTGCAGAAAAACAGTGTCGCCGACGTGCGGTGTTTCGGGGCTGTAACTCAAACGAATGCCTTCCTTCTCGGACAGATGTCGTTGATGCGCCATCCAACGAACGACCTGGCTCCAGAAGCGATAATGAAATTTATCTTCGACGCCGCGACGCCATCGCCATGCGCTGTCGCTGCCCATGAATAAAACTTTTCCAGTTCCCGCGGCGCGAGTGGCGAGCAGCGGTATTCGGCCAAAGGAATTTCGCAGCGAAGAATGCACAGCGAGAACCTCGGAACCGGGACGGCTTTTTTCCACTGCGGCTGACCAATAAAATCCGGGAAGGAGTTTCCACAATTCGTCGTTGCGATTTTCGTCGGAATCAAAACGCGTCAGCAAATGATGTTTGCCCATCGACGAAAGCAGAAGCTGCGATTCATTTTGCAATCCGGTGCCTTGAGGCTTCTTTTCGTCGAGAACGACCGGATAAAGATCAGCCAGCGGGCTTTTCAAAAACGTCAATTCTCGTCCGCGTCGGCCAGGCAAAAAAATCAGGCCACTCGATTGTTGTTCAACTAAACCTTTGATGAGTTCGGCATCTTTTTCGGTGAGTTCGCCGCCGCCGATGCCGACGTCGCCGAGAAAAATTACGTCGTAATTGGAAATCTGTTCCTTGGTGCTCGGAAACGCGGGCAGATAATCTTTTCCACCGCCCATGCCAATTTCTGGATGAAACAAAATACAGTGCATCTCGACACCCGGATCGCGCGCCAGCGCATTGCGCAGATAGCGATATTCCCAGCGTGGCAACGAATCGACGACGAGCACCTTGAGTTTGTCCTCGCGGATGTTGATGTGAAACGTTTGCTCGTTGTTTTCCGCGATTCCTTCGTCGGGCTGGACGGGCAACTTGAGTTTCAACGTTGCATCGCCCATCGCATGCGGCGACCACAAAATCGCTTCCTGAACTTCGCCAAGCGGCGGGATGATAATTTCCTTTTTGATCTCGTCCCAATTCGCTTCGCCCAGGGAAATTTCAGTTCTGACTTCGTGCGGCAAGTGGCTCCGAATCTTGAATGAAATCGCAATTTGTTCACCAAACAAACCGTAAGATGGTGCGGATACATTCTCCAAAACCAAATCAGGAATCGGCGTTTCGCGCCCGACGGTCACGGCAAAAACAGGAATATTTTGTTCGCGCAAACGCGTCGCGGCCACGAGCGGAGATTTCCCCTGGTTCCAAGCGCCATCGGTCAAAAGCAAAACGGCT
Source organism: Verrucomicrobiota bacterium (assembly GCA_043775015.1). Taxonomy (GTDB): domain Bacteria; phylum Verrucomicrobiota; class Verrucomicrobiia; order Limisphaerales; family CANJXF01; genus CANJXF01. The sequence continues at coordinate 9,848 of JAYVSV010000175.1, read as the reverse complement.
TTAAGATTTTTTTGCTGCTGCGCGGCGGTTTCCAGAACGCGATTCAAATCTGTTCCCTCGTCGGCTTGGTAGGGCGCGTCAGTCCCCTGCGCGCTGTCCTGTGGCTTGCCCTCAGCGGCGCGCACGGAGTGACGCGCCTTACCATCATCGCTCAATGTTGGCGCGGAAAAATCTGTGAGAACAACTTTGCCGGATTTCTCCAGCGGCTTCCAAAATTGCGCCTGCCGTTTTTGTTGCAGCCAATCCGCGCGAGCGATGGCGCGGCCAATTTGCGTAGGAGACGACGTGAGGAGACTCTGATTATTCGTTTGGGAATTTGAAGTGAGCCTCCTCACGTCGTCTCCTACAATAATATCTCGCGTCGTCATACTGGACGAAGAATCCATGAGCACGGCTATCTCGGGATTCTCCGTTCGTTTAATTTGCTGAACAAATTCTGGACGAAGTAGAGTGACGACGATCATTGTGATGAGCAGGAAACGAAGGGTTTCGAGCAACGCGACGGTGCGGCGTTTTCCGCTGCGCTGCCAATTCGCCCAACAAAGCCACGCCGCTCCGAGCCAGATCAAAGCTCCTAGCACAATCACCCAAGCTGAGGCTGCGATGGAAATGTGGCTCATGTGGTTTCGGGTGGAACAGGCGTCTCGCCTGTTGATTTCGGCGTCCCGCCGAAATTCGTACAGGCGTGTGTCTTGTCACGAAATGATATAGAAGCCGTACGTTTTTTTTTTGCGCCAGCCATGTGTTTGGGTTGTTCCAAACTGTTGGAGCTTCCACGCGTCAAGGACGGAATTGGGCGAGACGCCCAATTCAACAGGCGGGACGCCTGTTCCACCCATGAAAATTCGCTCGCACTAATAATCATGCGAGTATCTCCGCTTGCTTGGTTTTTTCAAATGCTTCGGAGGATGCACGCCCCGGCAAAACCAAAATGCTTTCGCCGATCAGGAACATCAGCATTCCGAAAAGGAAGATGCGCCAGATTTCGCCTTGCAACGCGTCGCTCTTCGTTTGTTTGTCTTGCAACATTTGAAACGACACTCCGGCGAATAATTTTTGTGCGTCGTTCATTTCAAGAATTTCGAGATCATCTTCGGTTGGCGGACGATTGACTGCGACAAGTCGATCTCCTGAACGATAAACGCCAGCTTGCGACTGAATATTTTTTGGCGCAGTTGAATCAACGGAAGTCCATTGTTTCTGTTGGTCTGCCTGACTCAATTCGCCGCAACTCACGCTTGCGACTTGTTGCAAACGTTTGCTGCCGGATTGCAAAAGACGCTGCGTCATCGGAACGAGAACGGGACCGTCGCCGAGATTTGACCAATCTTTATTTGGCAACGACGCGCAAAAATAAATTTCTCCACGACCAACGATTTGTCGGGCGAGAAATGGCGAACCATCCTCAAATGCGGCCAGCGAACTCTTTGCGCCATTGATAATTTGGCGGCGCATGAATTCTGTGTGTGCCAACGGGAGGCTCAAGCCTTCATCGGTTTTAGCGAGTGGGCCTTGTTCTTCATCCCACTTTGTGATGTGAAAACTTTTTTCGGCGTCGGCGTTTTGGATTTCGCCCCAGCTAAATCCGTTGAACTGTTGCGCGTCGGATTTTCCGCTGGGGAAGAAAATCGCGGAACCACCTTGCTCGACAAATTCGCGGATGCGTTCCGCTTCGGCAGCGGCGGGTAATGTTCCTTGCCAAAAAATTACACTGCGGCCATCGAGATTAGCGGCGGACATTTCTGCGGAAGAAATGAGTTGGGCGGCATCTTTATCTTTTGCGATGGCGGAAACCGCGAGTTTCAAAAAGCGGCCAGTTTGCGCGTCATCACTCACCACAATTGCGCGGACTGGAGTTTCGTCGCCGTAAACAAAAAAAGTTTGGTTATCCAAAATATTGCCGTCAGCGGGTGATTGAAAACTTCCCCAGCCCGCATCTTTTTTATTTCCCAAGCCGGTGTTGTAACGCCAGCGCATCGCCTGGCCGTCGATGGCGATTTCGGTTTCGGATTCCGCGCCATCGAGAATGGTTTTGATCGGGAAACGTTCGGCAGATTCGGTGTTGCGCTGGAGATCGACGACGAATTGAAGTTCGTTTTGATCACCTTTGGCTCGGCGGGAAATTTCTTGAACGGAAATAGACGTATTGCGTTCGGGCGGCTGATTGAGGGCGAGCAAACGAAGGCGAATCCCGCCACCGCGGGACGGAAGCGAGCCGAGTTGCGCGACAACGGTTTTGAAACGCGCGTCGTCGGGTTGCCAATTGCTGCGTTGCAAATCGGAAGCGATCCAAATTTCTGCGGAACCGGAGCGATTTTCGATGAGGTAATTGAAAGCGGATTGGAGCATCGCAGGAAGATCGGCGGCGGTATCGGTCGGCGCGGTGAGCGAAAGTTCGGGAAGCGCGGTGGCGTTGATAATTTCTTGCGGCAAACGCGTCGCGCTGTCGATCAACACGAGGTGACTTGCGCCATCGAATTCTTTCGCGGCTTGCGAGATGAGTTTCAAAGCTTGCTCGCGCTTCGTCGTGTTGCCGGGAATTTTGGTTTCCATGCTGGCGGAACGGTCGAGCAAAATAAGGACGACATCTGGCGCGGGCGAAAGCATCCAGCCCATCCAGCCACCCGCGAGCGGACGCGCTAGAAATAAAACCAGCGCGAGAACGGCGAGCGTGCGGAACAGGAGAATCAAGAATTGACGGAGTTTCGCATGGCTCGTCGAGGCGCGCGTTGCGGAGAGGAGAAAACGCATCGCGGCCCACGGCTGGCGGCGATGCCGCATACGGTTGATCAAATGAATGATGACCGGCAGCAAAATGAGCGGCAATCCCCACAGAATGAATGGCTGGAGAAATGTCATCTTATGCTGGGTGGAACAGGCCTTAGGCCTTTTGATTCCGGCGTCTCGCCGGAATCCGTGTTTCGCGTGCGGAAGTTTTTAAGCCTTAAATAAACTTGCGACTTTGCCTCGCGGAGTTTTTCCGTGTCCAGTTTGAATTGAAATTGTTGGCTTCGATTTAGGCCGCTCGACGGATTTCGGCGGGACGCCGAAATCGGACAGGCGGGACGCCTGTTCCACCCGGAAAAAATTGGCTCTTGAGAAATTGTCATGCTGCGGAAGCGGCGCGGGTGCGTTCGGTTAGAAAATCGGCGAGGACTTTTTCGTAATTTTCGTCGGTGATGATTTGGCGGTAGTCGGCGTTGAATTCGTGACAACCCTTGCGCAGCAGTTCCAGAAATTTTCTGATTTGCTGGAGATATTGTTCGCGAATCACGGCTGGTTCAGTGACGAGGCTGAAAGAACTTTCCAGATCGGCGAAGCGAACGGGGCGGTCGAATTTGAAGTCGAGTTCGGCGCGGTCGAGCAGATGAAAAATCGCCAGATCATGTTTTTGAAATCGGAGATGTTGAAAGCAACTCAGCAACTCGGTTGTGTCGCAGAAAAAATCTGAGAACACGGCGACCAAGGCGCGGCGGCGGGTTTTCTCGGCGATTTCGTGGAGCACGGGCATCAAGCCGGTTTCGCCATTGGGTTTGGCTTTATCCAAAATTTCTAAAAGATTTTGGAAGTGGGCGGGGTTGCGGCGCGCGGGAAGTTCGTGGACGGTTTTTTCGCCGACGACAATTAAACCGGCGGCGTCGCCTTGATGAATCACTAAATAGGCAAGCGTCGCGATGAGCCGTTTCGCAAAATCAAAACGGCTTTCGCCACTTTCGGAAAATCCCATCGAGGCGCTGCAATCGAGAACGAAATAGCAGCGCAGGTTTGTTTCCGCTTCGAACTCCTTCATGTAAAAACGGTCGGTGCGACCGAACACGCGCCAGTCGAGTCGGCGGATATCGTCGCCGGGCGTGTAGTTTCGGTATTCGGCGAACTCGACGCTGGAGCCGCGATGCGGACTTTTGTGCTGGCCGGAAACGGTTCCTTCCATCGGAAACCGCGAGAGCAACGGCTGTCCCATTAAGCGCGCGAGAACTTTTGGATCGAGAAGATTGCTCATGCCCGATCGTGGAAAAACATGAATGTTTCTTTCTGTCCCTTCAATTCACTCCTCACTTTGGATACGTCTCGAATCATCAACATCCAAATAAACCCTCCAACGAGTAACAAAACACCAATGATCGGATAGAATCCATTCGGGACACTCCAATCAACCACGTCAGCAATTTGGTTTCCCCACAGTGCAAGAACAGTCCCAGCTATGAACATGCAGGCCGTAACCAACCAGGCTCGTTGTGTGCCGCGTGAACTTCGGTAGCTCTCATCGGGTGCGACTTGTCGCTCAAAACCACCAAAGAAATAAAACACCACAAGCAAAACCGCCAGCAAAGCCATTTTGATTACAGTGATTTTCATTTCGACGTTGCCGGGCCATTTCCGCGAAGTATTATTTCAGCCACGGACTTTTTCTCCTCGCACTTCTTTCAAAAGTTGTTCGATGATGAAGCTGCTGGTGATACCTTCGCTTTGCGCTTGGAAATTCGTGAGAATACGATGCATCAAAACCGGCTCGGCGACAGCTTCCAAATCTTCCATGCGCACGAGGTAGCTGCCTTGCAAAACCGCGCGGGCTTTTGCGCCGCGAATCAAATATTGCACGGCGCGCGGGCCAGCGCCCCACGTCACCCATTTTTTAATCCACTCGTGCGCGTCGTCGGAGCGCGGGCGTGTCATGCGCACTAAATCAACGGCGGTGTCGTAAATGTGATCGGGCACGGGCACGCGTTGGACGACTTCTTGGAAACTTAAAATCTGTTCGCCGGTGATGATGTGTTTGAGCGGAGCGGGCAGCGCGCCGGTGGTTTCGCGCGCGATGCGGCGTTCCTGTTCGAGATTCGGATATTCGAGATTGATCAGGAACATGAAGCGGTCGAGTTGCGCTTCGGGCAACGGATACGTGCCTTCCTGCTCGATGGGATTTTGCGTCGCGAGAACGAAAAACGGCGACGGCAATGGAAACATTCTTCCCGCAACCGTGACGCGATGTTCTTGCATCGCTTCGAGGAGAGCTGATTGAGTTTTCGGGGGCGTGCGATTGATTTCGTCAGCGAGAATGATGTTCGCGAACACCGGACCTTTCGTGAAAACAAACGCGCGCTGTCCCGGCTTATCCGTCTCCTGCAAAATATCGGTGCCTGTAATATCTGACGGCATGAGGTCGGGCGTAAATTGAATGCGGCTGAAATCGAGCGACATCACTTGCGAAAGCGAATTGACGATGAGCGTTTTCGCCAAACCGGGAACGCCCATGAGCAATCCGTGTCCGCGCGCGAGAATACAAATCATCACCCGCTCGACGACAAGATCCTGCCCGATGATGACTTTGGAAATTTCCGCGCGAATTTCCTGATAAACTTTGCGCAACGCATCAATGGCAGCGACGTCGTTGGCGGAAGTTGGCTTTGGTTGTTCAGACATAATTCAAGATTTTGCCACAGTGAATGAGCGGCGTCGAATAAGATTCAATTTTCACGCGGAACGTTCAATCAATCCTTCTGAAGATACGAGAACAAATCCATGACCTGCTGCGGCTGCAACGCTTCGAGCAAGCCTTCCGGCATCAACGAAGTTTGCGACTCTTTCAACTCGCGGATCTGCTCGCGTGAAATGACGTGGCGCTGATTGCTCGCGTCCAGCAACGTCACACTACCCGGCGTCGATTCAGCCATCAGCCCGTTTACAATTTGATCATCTTTCGTTTCGACGGCGAAGCTGACGTATTCGGCGCGAATGTAGCCGCTGGGATTTACAATGTTGGCGAGCATGAAATCCGTGTTCTTTCGGTCGGTGCCAGTCAAATCGGGTCCGATGGAATTTCCTTCGTCAAAAAGTTTGTGGCAAACCGCGCACGCCTGTTGGAAAATCTTTTTGCCTTCGTCTGGATTTCCTTTCCCATCGCGACCGGCAACGCCAGAAGGATGCAACACCAACTTTAATTCGTTAATGGAGTTTTGCTTTTCCGCGGGCGAATCAACTCGAATTTTTCCCCAGATTTTTTCGATGCGCCGGTTCACATCCTCATTTTTCAACGCGGCCATCCGGCGAACCTGTTCGATGGAAATCTTCTTTGAATCAATTTTGCCGGCGTCGATTGCGTCCAGAAATTGCTGAGTCCACGTCGTTCGACTGAGCAGACAATCTCGAGAGCGCGCCTGAACGGTCGGACTAAGGTTTGCGTAATTCTCCAAAATCGTGCGGGCGATCTCCGGCGCGGAAAATCTTTCCAAAACGGACAACACGGCGAGTTTTAAGGTTTCTGACTTTGCTCCGGTGAAAATGGACAAAATTATGGCCGAGGAATTTGCCCCAGCCGTTTGTCCATAAACTTCCATCAACGGAATCATTTCAGTTTCGGTCATTTTTCCATTTTGAAGCAAGTCGGCTGCGCTCACATTGGCTTCGGCACGGCCCATTCGCAGACCGAGCCGAATCAAACTCAAATCGCCCGCATCCTTTTTCCAGGCAGACTCGAACCATCGCACGAGCGAGAGCGGCACCTTCTCCAGCCGTTTTCCCGTCAATGATTTTTCCATCCCCTGCAAAATTACTTGTCGCGCCTCGTTGCTCGGCGACTGTGTGAGCAATTCAGCGCACGCTTCCAGCCCGGAGTTCGCTAATAAATTTGTCTCCGCCGCGAAACGCCGCGCGATGCGTTCGAGCAAATGTTTTTTCATCATGGGCGATTGCCAGTCTGCTGTGGTCTGAAGGAGAATTTTGATTTCTGCTTTTGCGTCAGAAGCGTTTTTTTCAATCGCCCACCAGAGCAGCAATGGAATGAAAGGATCATCGACATCTTCGTCGCGATGGATCAATTCGCGGATAATGGGCAGACCCTGAACTCCCGGCAGCCGTTTCGCTGAACAGGCGAGTTGCGCGCGGACAACCGGACTCTGTTCGGTGCGCACGAGATGAACTAAATCCTTTTCCAAAACGGGAGCGACGTCTCCTTTGTCTCCGAGAAAGCGCACTGTCCATTTTCGCACTTGTGGATTGGGATGATGCAGCAGGTCGCCCGCGATCTGGTCAGTGAACCCGCCGCTGACGTAGAGCACCCAGAGATATTTCAGGGCGGGAACATCATTGGTTTGCTGTAATTTTTCCTGGAACGAATCAAAATTTCCACTGCGTCTCTCGCCCAGAATCCGAAGTGCCTGACGAACAAACCAATCATTCGTATGCGAAAGGGAATCGGCGAGCTGATCGTTCGTCAGTTTGCTCAAGTCAAACGCGGCGGGTTGGGATTTCGTTGCAGTCCTTTCGATTTTATAAATCCGTCCGTTGCTGCGATCCCATGTGTCGAGCGGATCGACATGCGTCGCGCGTTTGTCGCACCAATCGGCCACATAGACCGCTCCGTCCGGGCCAATCGTGCAATCAACCGGACGAAACAATTCGTCATCTGTTTTCAAGAGTGTCCCTCCATGACTCGCGGTGAAGGTTGAACCATGCGGTTTGAGATTCGCCCAATAGACGGCGTGATCCAACGTGTTGCCAAATATGTATGCGCCTTCAAACTCTTTTCCAAAAGCGCCGCCATGATAAATGATCCCGCCGATGGAAATGTGCAGTCCCTTGTAACCCGAAAACGGGACGTGATCGAAAAACCCGTAGGCGTATGGATTGTGCAACGCGCCATGTTTGCCGAAATTTTTCACGTAGTAGGCGCCTTGCAATTGATGAAGCATTCTTTCGGAAAAATTTGTACCCGCGATTAATTCCCCGTCATCATCGAAGTCCAGTCCCCAAGTGTTGCCGCCCCCTTCCGCGAAAAGCTCGAACGCGCGCGTTACCGGATGATAACGCCAGATGCCTTGTTGAAATTCGATGCCGTCCCGCGTTGGCGGGATTCGCGCCGTGACCGTGCTGCCCTGCGCACCGTAAAGCCAGCCGTCCGGTCCCCACGTCAATGAATTCGCAAACGCGTGCGCGTCTTCCATTCCAAAACCGGTGAGCAAAACTTCCGGATCGCCATCAGGAATGTCGTCATGATTTTTGTCCGCGTAAAAAAGTAAATAGGGCGGTTGCGCCACGAACACGCCGCCGTAACCGAGCGTCATGCCAGAGCACAAATTTAATCCAGAAACGAAATCCTTGAACGTGTCCATGCGCCCATCGCCATTGGTGTCTTCACAAATCGTGATGCGATCCGCGCCTTTCGGTCCGCGCGGCGGTGGCTCGGGAAGTTTGTCGTAAGTGGTCCGGAGATATTGATCCACCTTGACCGGCTTCAATCCGGCAGGCGTGGGATATTGCAAATATTGAATCACCCACATCCGCCCGCGATCATCGAAGCTGATGGAAATCGGCTGGCGAATTTCCGGTTCGCTGGCGACGAGCTTCGCTGTGAAACCGTCGGCAACTTTCATTTGTCGCAACGCTTCTTCCGGCGAGAGCGCAGCCGCACGCAAAGAGAAAAGCAGAATTCCTGCGAGCAGCACGAGTTGAAGCCGGGATTTCACTCCTGATTTTGTGCAGAGTTTGAAACGACTTACAAGCCGGGCAAGTTTTCAATGGCAGCACAGTTTGAAAGTCGGACAATTGCCAACCGGCCCTTTCGCTCAAGCAAAACCCGATTTAACGCGGGTGCCCCCGGATTCCTTTCATGGCAAGGACGTGGAGGCGAAAAGGATTTTAACGGCGGGATGAATACTCGTGGTCAGGAATTACAAATGCCGCATGAGAACGCAGGGAACGCGAAAGAATTTCAGCACTAATCCGCAATGCTTCGAGACAGAGTTTTCAAAGGTGGGCGCTTCTCCATAATTGCCAGTCCGAAAATCAATGACGGCTTTGAAATGTTTGGTAAAGAATTTTCTAATTTTTCCTGTTTTCCTGAGTTCCAGATTCTATTTTCATTTTATGCGTATCATTGGCGGAACAGCAGCTGGAAAAAATCTCAGGGTGCCGAAAGGTCTTGATGTCCGGCCCACGCCCGATTTGGTGCGGCAGGCGATTTTCAACAGCCTCGGCCACCGCGTGGTCGGCGCGAAAGTTTTGGAATTATTCGCAGGATGTGGCGCGTTGAGTCTGGAATGTTTGAGTCGTGGCGCGGTCCAGGCGCACTGCATCGAAAAATCCGGCAAGCACGCGCAGTTCATTCGCGAGAATCTCGAGGCCGCGAATTTTTCTCCGGCGCAAATGCAGATTCGGGTGCAGGACGCGTTCATCGGAATCGCGCAGCTCGCGGCGGCGGGCGAAAAATTCAGTCTCATCCTCGCCGATCCGCCTTACGGCGAAAAAAATGTCGGACGTCGCTCCACATCTTTCGCGCAACGAATGCTCGATGACGAATATCTTCCGAAATTGCTCGCGGAAAACGGCCTGTTTATTTTGGGTCACACCAAGCGCGACACGTTGGATTTTTCGGCCAAATGGGAAGAGATCAAAATGTTGAAACACGGTGATACGGTGATGCGATTTTTGAAACTTGCGGGATGAATCGATTTGCGAACGTGAGATTCAAACATTCTGTAGCTCCGTAGGAGCGAAATATTTATAGAAAGAATTCAAAAGTAATCAAAGCCCTGAGGGGGCGACATCATCGGCGCATTCCAGAAGATGCCGCTCCTACGGAGCTTGAATTCATTTGAAACCAATAACTATAAATAGGTCGTTCCTACGGAACTGGAAAAAACGAAGCGCGAAACGTTGGCCTTGCCGAAAATCTGGGAAGAAACCAAGATGCTCAAGCACGGCGATACGGTCATGCGGTTTTTGAAAATTCACAGTAATCGTTAGCGCGGCGAAAGGGCGTGCGCATCTTGACACTGCTACTAAAATGAACGGGAGGGCATTCCTCCGTCCTCCAGAACCAAACCTGTGTCCCCAAATAACCGATATGAAAAACG
>JAYVSV010000174.1:0-27470 GCA_043775015.1 Verrucomicrobiota bacterium | reverse complement strand
CGTTTTTCATATCGGTTATTTGGGGACACAGGTTTGGTTCTGGAGGACGGAGGAATGCCCTCCCGTTCATTTTAGTAGCAGTGTCAAGATGCGCACGCCTCGCCCCACCTCGAGAAACGCGCGAACCAATCTTAAGTCATTTAGTTTGGCGATTGCCCTCCGCCGCTTTCAACTGCGGATCAACATTAGCAGTAGAACGCGGTGGCAGCGCAGGACTCGTCTCCAGAAATTTCTGAAACGTCGCGTGTTTGTGAACCACCTGATCGTGCGGCAAATCGGTGAAAATAAAAACCATTCGATTGGCTCGCAACATTTCGTCAGTCACAGATTTTTCGCCGCCGGACGCGAATGGAATTTTTTTCTCGCGCAAATTTTTCATCAGGTTTTCTGTTTCTGATTTCGTGCCACCATTTTCGGTGTAGATATTTAAAAGTCGCGCATTTGGATTTTCATAGAACCACTTCATGAATTTTTCCGTGCGACCGTAAAGCGCATCGAACAACCACACTTCCCGAACCGGAAATTTATTCGTCTGCGCCACGATGGACGAAATCACCTGATAACCACCGCTGTGTCCCGACAAAATGATGTTGCGTGGTTGCGCGTTTTTGAAATTTGGGTTCCCACGAATCACTGCAAAAACTTCGTTAACAAAACGGTCAAAACCACCGATGTCCTCCAACTTTCCGTCAAAAGAATCCGCCGCATTCAGCGGCCCCTGCGGCACAACGAAAATTGCCATTCGCCCGCTCGCGGCAAGTTGCTCGATCAATTCATATTTCCGCAAAACATTGGTCACAGAATTTCGCCATCCATGAAAGTGGATAACTACATCGACGCTCCGCGCTTTCTTCATTTCTCTCGGAATAAAAATCGCGACGGTGTTGTCGTGATAATTTTTTTCTGCTGTGAAAAATTCCATTTGATAAGCGTGCCCCTTTTCGCGGTCGGGATGCGGAAATGGCGCGCTGTCGATATTGGTGAGAATGAGTTGGCCGAATTTCTCGTAACGCTCCGCAACCGTTGCGCAGCGCACGGCCATCGTCGTGAAAAGAATCGCGGCGAACAGAAATTGTTTCATGCGAAAACTATGACGAAAATTTTTGCGCTGGCGAGAACGTTGATGCGGCGTGACTTGTGAACTCTGCCGCGACGCGGCAATCTCCGTCGCATGAATCGCTGTCCCTGGCCGACCAACGCACTTTCCATCGCATATCACGACGTAGAATGGGGCGTGCCGGTTCACGATGACCGATTGCTTTTCGAGTTTCTGATTCTCGAAGGAGCACAGGCCGGTTTGAGTTGGGACACGATTCTGAAAAAGCGTGAACACTACAAACGTGTTTACGACAATTTCGATGCGAAGAAAGTTGCGCGTTACGATGCAAAGAAAGTTGCCGAACTTTTAGCGGATGCGGGAATCGTGCGGAATCGTTTGAAAGTCGCGGCTTCGATCCAGAACGCGAAAGCATTTCTCGAAGTGCAAAAGGAGTTCGGAAGTTTTGATGCTTACATCTGGCAATTCGTCGGAGGCAAACCGATCGTAAATAAGCTTCGCTCCATGAAAGAAATTCAACCGCGCACGACGGAATCGGATGCGATGAGCAAAGATTTACTCCAGCGCGGATTCAAATTTGTCGGCTCGACGATTTGTTACGCCTTCATGCAAGCCGTCGGAATGGTGAACGATCATTTGGTGACCTGCCCGCGCTACCGGGATTTGGCGAACGGCATGAAATGAATTCGTCCGCGTCCAATTGACTCCGCCCATCACCACTTAATAATCTCTCGACGCCACCCGATTTCCCTTTCGCTCACCCCTTCCAAAATCGAACGACTCGAAGTTGGCTGGTGGCTCAGTTTGGTGAAAAAGGTCGATGGAATTTGTAAACTTTGAAACTCAAGAAAGGAAAAGCTGTTTTTTTCTGAGTTCCTGAGTTCCAAATTTGTAAACTTAGCCACCACCGGAAATGGGTTCGGATTGCGCATTCACCACCGAGGCGGCAAAGTTGCCGGATAATTTATGGAAGCTGTTTTCTCGTATTTGGAAAAAAATAAGGCGCGGTTTATTTCGGAGCTTTGCGATTACGTGAAGTTCCCCAGCGTCTCGGCCCAACCAGAGCATCGCAACGACATGACCCAATGCGCCAATTGGCTGGTGGATCATTGCCGCCAGATCGGTTTGGAAACGCGTCTCGCGGAAACACCGGGCAACCCGGTGGTGGTCGCCAAAACGCCGCGCGCAAAAAATTCACACAAACCGCACTTCCTAGTTTACGGACATTATGATGTGCAACCCGCCGAGCCATTCGAGCTTTGGAAAACGCCGCCGTTCGAGCCACGCATCGAAGGCACTTCATTGTTCGCCCGAGGAGCGAGCGACAACAAAGGGCAAAACCTCGCGCACCTGAAAGCAGTGGAAGCGTATTTGAAGACCGGAACCGAACTGCCGGTCGATTTGACTTTCGTCATCGAAGGCGAAGAGGAAGTCGGCAGCAAAAATCTGGCGGAATTTCTGCGCGCCCATCGTGAAGAGCTGCTGTGCGAGAGCGTGGTGGTTTCGGACACCGGGATGCCGGGCAAAAAACATCCGGCACTGACCTACGCTTTGCGCGGGATCATTGCCGTGGAAATTATTTTGCACGGGCCGTCGCGTGATTTGCATTCGGGAATTTACGGCGGAACGGTGGATAATCCGGCGATGGCGCTCGCTCAATTGCTCGCCCAGTTGCGCGACAAGAATGGGCGGATTGCGATTCCCGATTTTTACCAGGATGTCGCCCCACTCTCGGCTTACGAACGGAAACAATTTGCGCGTCTTCCGTTGAGTATTCCGGCATACCAAAAATCTCTCGGCGTGCGAAAATTGTTTGGCGAGCGCGGCTTTACTCCCATGGAACAACGTTCGGCACGACCAACGATCGAGATCAACGGCCTGACCAGCGGCTACCAAGGCGAAGGGAGCAAAACGATTGTGCCATCGTGGGCGAAAGCGAAATTGACATTCCGGCTGGTGCCGAATCAGCGTCCAAGCCAGGTGCGTGCGGCGGTTTTAAAACAGTTGAAAAAGCTTTGTCCGCCGACGGTGCGCATGGAAGTGAAAGCCGGTCACGGTGGCGAGCCGTATCTGGTTTCCCCCACCAGCGCGCAGGCTCAAGCCGGATTGCGCGCGTTGAAAGCGGCGTTTGGTCACGAACCGATTTTGATCCGGGAAGGCGGCTCGATTCCGATCGTCACAGATTTCAAAAAGATTCTAAAGGCCGACACGCTGTTGCTCGGACTGGCGTTGCCGGATGACAACGCGCATTCGCCGAATGAAAAATTTGATCTGGATTGTTTCGCCAAAGGAATGCAAATGAGCGCGCATCTCTGGCAGGAGTTGGCGAAGGTGTAGTCGAAAAAGGGAAACAGAACTTCTGCTGTTGCGAACTATTTATCGGGAATGGCGATCAGTTCTGTAGCAGTCCATGGGTCGGTGCGATCTTTGATTTGATCACGAACCGCTTTCACTTGTTCGGGTGTCACTAGAGAAGCGCTGTTACCCCACTCTTTATTGCCGCGAATGTAAGTGAGCACTGCAGCCAAATCTTCATCCGATACCTTGAGGTCGCGACCCTGCGCTGGCATGGCAAGATTGGAATACTGAACGCCTTTGACTGTGATCGGCCCATTCATGCCGCCATGAACGATGCGAATAATACGGTTTGGGATTTCGGCCAGAACCCATTCAGAACCAACCAGAGGTGGGGCAATTCCTGCTGCGCCTGTCCCCGTGGCTTGATGACAAGCGGCACAACCAGCGTCCGTGTACACTCTCATACCTTTGGCAACGAGTATGGCGCTCTCGTCCTTCGGCTGTAGATCCTGAATCATTTTCCAGGATTCATAAGGCTCGTAAACTTTGGCATTGAAGCCACCGCTGTAGCGATCGAGATAAAGTTGGCCAAAATAAAACAACACGCCCAAAAGTAAAAACAACCCAACAGGAACCGGGGCGAACTGGACCGATGGCTCGGAACCTGTGGCGGCTTTGGATGGTTTTACCTCGGGATTCATTTCGCAGGAGAATTGGTGGTCGAAGGTTGAGGCGCATTCGTCGTAGCAGCAATTGGCACCTTGGTCTTAGCAATGGCGTTGTTGCCCGGCGTGAGCGAAGGCAGTTCGATCAATGGCAATTCCGCACGCAAGCTGCACAAATATTCAACGAGCACGCGAGCTTCGATGCGAGGAACGATTTCATAGCCTGCTTCGGGAACAAATCCGGACGGGAATTTCAATGCGTCGGGAGAAATGTTTCGTCCGAGTTTCCGCTTTTCAAATAGATAGGGATACGCCGGCATGTTTGATTTCTGGCCGGAAGCCAGCGTGATTTGCGGATTATAGAGATGGAGCAAAAGCTGGTTCGCATCCGCCTGACGCAAGCCGATATTGGTGAGGTCAGGACCGATGCGTTGTGAGCCGACCATCAGAGGAGAATCAAAAAGGTAATCAGCAGCGACGGTGCGGCGCACGCCCCAACCGCGCTCGATGTCGGAGCCGAATCCTTGCGGACGCACTTGCTGGCTGTGGCAATAGAAGCAGCCATTGGCACGATAGATTTCAGCTCCTTGATGAGCGATGCCGGAGCGGGCTTGCGGATAAAGCTGCCCGGTTTTTTCGTTGGGTTCGGGTTGTTGTCCGCCGAGTTGGAGATTCGGTGCGAGCACCAAACCAAGCCACGAGAGCGACATCGTGAAAAAGATTCCGAGAAAAATCAGCGGGCCGAAATTCATGAGCGCACCTCCGATTTTTTAGAATTTTTCAAGCACGCGCATCCCGCGCGGCTGGCGCAAGAGAGCAAATTGAAAAGAAACATGAGTCCAGCGATGACGAGGAGAAAACTTCCGAGAGTGCTGGCCATCAAAAAGGGAAGCGTGCCTTTGATCACTTCGGCAAAAGCGAGTTGTGGATTATTCAGATTGTTCCCTTGCACGATGCCGCCGATGGTTAACGCCACTCCGAAAATAATTACACCGGCAAATAGCACGAGCGATTGCGCGCGAATTTTTTTAGCTGCGAGCGGTTCAACATTCAAAATGAGCGGGATGATGTAATAAGTTGCGCCAAACATGACGCTGGCAAAGAAACCGAGCAGAATCCATTGCGATTGCGCCGCATTAAGATAAGTAAGCGCAAAGATTTCGTTGATGGGCCGGATTGCGCCGAAGATGTTCAACGATTGGGCGAAAACAAAACTGAATGCGCCGAATTTGATGAGACTGAAAATTGGATTGGGCGTCGTATCGCGATTGCCAGACATTGTTCCGCGCACGTTCAGAGCGACGCAAACAATCGGGAGAATCATCATCATTCCCATCACTGCGCTGAGTGCAGGAATCCAACTTGGCAAGGGTGCGTTGACGTTGATGAAGCCCCAGCCGCCGAATAATGCGATTCCCCAGAACGCAAATTGCGCGAGATAATAGCTGTGCAACGGGCGATTGGTGAATTTCGGAATGAAATAGAAAATTGTTCCGACACCAATGAGTGAGAGCCAGACGTTGAGGAGATTGCTGGCATACCAGGCGTTCACGCAGATTTGAACAACGCCGCGAACAGGAACGAAAACGAGAAGCATATTTGCAGCGGAATAAATCCACGCGAATGAGAAAAGCGCGGCGAACAGATACCATTGCGATGGGAAAAGTTGTTGCTGGCGACGAGCACGAAAAGTCAGAACCGCCCAGACTCCGATGAGCAGATATGCGCCGAATAAAATCGGCGAGGCGTAGCGGGGAAATTCCAACCACTCAATTCCGGTTGAATCGCCAGCTAAAATTCCAACGCAACCGATGAGAACGCCGACGTTCCAGATTTTTGCGGCGAGCAAAAGAATTCCGGGAGCTAACAAGCGCGTGCGGCCGAGTCGGCAGAAAAGCCAGAGCGTCACGCCGAACGCAGCTTGCGCGGCGAAACCATAGACGAGCGAATCAAGTTGTGCGGGGCGAATGCGTCCGTAGGTCAGCCATTCGCAACTCGCGAGAAAATTTGGCGAATGTAGTTTGATGGAAACGAGCAGTCCAAAAATGCTGCTGATTAAAAACCAAACGGCGGCACTGATGAAAAAAACTAAAACTGGAAAGCGGCAGGAGGCGTCGATCTCTTTGCTGGAAATAATTTCATCCGGCGCAGGGCCGGTTTCAGCAGGGGACAATTCTTGAGTCGATGAACTCATTCGAACAGAAACAAATTATTCGTAATTGATCTTAGGTGGAGGCGCGGTCGCTTTTTCCACTCTGGAAATCAAATTGGAGCGCGCTGCTGTTGAGTTTTGAAATTCCTGAAGCGTTACTTCCATGGCGCGCTCAATGGGCAAACGAACCAATCCTTTGGCCTGATCCTGCCATGCGTAATTTTTCAAAGCCTGTTCCGTTTCAGCGCGAACAGTGATTAAATTTTTGCGCCGCTCTTCCGCGCGCTCAGCCCCGATTGCGCCGGAAGAAGTTTTGCTCTGCATGATTTTTACCAATGCAGCCATGATCAAAAAAGAACCGAGAATCGCGATCACGTAAACCGCGCATTTGGTTCTCCAGCAGGAACCGTTGTTCATTTTGCACCTCCATGCGCCACCGCGTTATCGACGGAACTCGGAACATAGACTCCCATTGTTTCAGCGAAGCGCGGATCTTTTTGCGGATAGGCTGGATGCGCTTTCAAATATTTTATGAACATCAGCGCGAGCACTCCACCGATAAACGCCATGCACGCGAGGTCGAGCCAGTGAACAGCGAAGCCATCAGGCGTGACGGACTTCATGTTGTGCGAGAGGTCGCCGCCCATTGTTTTTGCTTTGCGGAAAATTTGCAGAACAGGCGTGATGTTGAATGACATATCGCAGAAGTGCATCAGCCAAGCCCAGAGGCAAAGCGGTCCCATCACGGCGATTTTCATTTTGAAATCGATGCGGAGCAACGCGAGGAAAGGCAACAGAAAATGTCCGAAGATCAGGAGCATTCCGATTTGCCACCAGCTTCCATGTTCGCGCAAGACGTACCAAAAAGTTTCTTCAGGAACGGCGGCGTTCCAGATCAGAAAATATTGCGAAAAATGGATGTAGGCGTAGAAAACAGTGAACGCAAACGAGATCGCTCCGAGATCGTAAAATTGGCGCATGCCGACGACATCACGAAGCGGGCCGGTATTTTTCAGCACCAATGTGATGACGTAAACCGTGAACAAAGTCAGCCAAACACTGCCGGCGAAATAATAGACGCCATACATCGTCGAGAAGAATTGATGCTGGAGCGATTTCATCCAGAAGATCGCGGCCATCGTCAGGGTGAACGCGAAAGCGAAGACGCCCCACGCCGCATAAAAACGCATCGCGCGAGTGCATTTCGCCGCGCCGGTTTTGTCTTGCTCCAATGACCACGCGCGCAATTTGTAGGAGAGCAAACTCCAGATAGCGAAGATGATGACGGCGACAACGTAGTAAGCCTTTTTGTTGATCAACGCATGTTTCGCGTGGAGCGAATGGTCAGTCGCCGGATCGATGCTCATCCACGGATAAATTTGCGGAGCGAGCAGCGCGATGGGAATAAAAAGTATCGCCATGATCGGAAGCAAAAAGGCGATGTGTTCGCAGACGCGGCGGATTGACACCGACCACATGGCGTCGAAGAGATGATGCAGGATGACGAGAAATAATCCGCCGAGACAGATGCTCAGGAAAAACATGAACGCCAGCAGATAAGAATAGCCCAACTGCATGCCTTGATCTTTGCCAGTCAAATATCCGATGAGCGCGCCAGCCCCGCCGACGAGGATCAGGATGACCGGCAGATTGCGCAACCAGGCTGGCCATGTCGCGGTATCAAAATTGTTAGAATGCGATGCCATACTATTTCTTAAACGTTGATTGCATTTCCGCCGGAACATCGTCCACCGAGGCGAGACGGCTTCGTTGCAGCGCGCGGAGATACGCGATAATTGCCCAGCGATCCTCGGGCGCGACATTCGCGCCGTAAGCGCCCATCAAACCGCGACCATAAGTGATGACGTTGAAAACTTCTCCGTCCGGCAATTTTACGATGCGTGCGTCGTGAAGGTTTGCAACGACGGCCATCCCATATTTTTTTGTAATGCCGTTTCCATCGGCGAGCGCGCCATGACAGGGCAAGCAACTGATTTGAAAACGTTCGCGTCCGCGTTCCATTAATTTGCGCGTAACTGGAATCGGAATAACTTCAACGCCATTCGTCGTTCCGGGAATCAAACCGGTGTTGACGGGTGTGCTTTCAAAATGTGAACCGCGAGCAATTGTTCCAGCGACCGGCAAACGTGAACTTCGGTTATCGGCAGAAAAGCTGAAATCTGCTTGCGGGCGAAGTTTCAATTGGCGATCCATGTCATCGAAAAATTCGAGTGGCGGTTTGCGCGACATGCTGCCGCGAAAACCCATCACGCTCACGACGAGCACGCAGAGCAAAGCAAAAACGAGAAGGAAATAACGCATCAGGTTTCCTCCACGATTTCGATGTGCTTGCTGCCGGAATCTTCGAGCAGCCTGCGGGTTTCGGTTTCAGAATATTTTGGATCAGCGGTTTCGATCACAACGAAAAATTTATCGTGAGTTACTTGCTTGAATCGGAGATTGCGTAAAAGCGGATGATGCAAACGCGGGAGACGATTCATACCGAACATGCCAAACAACGTCGCAAACGAGGCGAACAAAATCGTCAGTTCATAACTCACTGGAAATGCGTAGAGCGGGCTGAAGAGCGGTTTTCCGCCGACCACGATTTGATAATCAAAACCGTTCATGAACCAGATCATCAACATACCCGTCGTGAGACCAATCAAGCCGCCGCAGAAAGAGAACCAACCGACTTTGGAATTTTTTAATCCCATCGCGGCATCCATTCCATGAACGGCAAACGGGGTATGCACATCCCATTTTTTAAAACCGGCATCGCGCACTTTTTCCGCAGCGCGGATGGCATCGGCGGGCGTATCGAATTCCGCGATGACCGCGTAAGGCCGCGCCAAAATCGGCGACGTGGTTCCAACTTGAGTTTGTGATTGAGTCGCCATTAGTGGTGTCCTCCACTTTTTGCGCCACCCAACGGATGATGCGGATCGGCCTGCGGCGTGACGCCTTTGACTTCAGAAATCGCGATGAGCGGGAGGAAGCGCATGAACAAAAGAAACAACGTGCAAAATAATCCGAACGAACCGATGAACGTGCAGATGTCCACCCAGGTTGGCACAAAGTAGCTCCAGCTCGACGGCAAATAATCGCGATGCAATGAGGTCACGATGATGACGAATCGTTCAAACCACATTCCAATGTTCACGAAAATCGAGATGATGAAAACGATGACGACGCTGCGGCGAATTTTTTTGAACCAGAACAGTTGCGGGCAAACGACGTTACACGAAACCATGCTCCAATAGGCCCACCAATAGGGACCGAACGCGCGGTTCATGAACGCATATTTTTCGTAAGGGTTGCCGCCGTACCAGGCGATGAAAAATTCCATGGCGTAGGCATAACCGACAATTGAACCCGTTGCCAAAACGACTTTGCCCATCAGTTCGACGTGGCGAAGTGTGATGACATCCTGCAATCCGCAGATCGTGCGAATCGGAAGCATGAGCGTCAGCACCATGCCGAAGCCGGAGAAGATCGCGCCAGCCACGAAATACGGCGGAAAAATTGTCGTGTGCCATCCGGGAACTTGCGACACGGCGAAGTCGAATGAAACGATGGAATGCACAGACAACACCAGCGGGGTCGAGATGCCGGCGAGCAGCAAATACGCTTTTTCGTAATTTCTCCAGTGACGATTCGCACCTGTCCAACCGAGGGCAAAAAGTCCGTAGGCAAATTTGCGAATCTTCGACGTGGCGCGGTCGCGCATCGTCGCAAGGTCGGGAACAAGTCCGACATACCAAAACAACAATGAAACGGTTCCGTAAGTCGAGACAGCGAAAACGTCCCAGAGCAACGGCGAACGAAATTGCGGCCAGATGCTGTTCGAGTTTGGCATCGGGATCAGATAACCGGGATAAAGCGCGAACCAGATACGTCCCGTGTGAATGACCGGGAAAATTCCGGCGCAAACGACGGCGAAAAGGGTCATCGCTTCAGCAGCTCGATTGATGGAAGTGCGCCATTTTTGACGGAGCAAAAACAACACGGCGGAAATCAAAGTTCCCGCGTGACCGATGCCGATCCAGAAAACGAAGTTCGTGATGTCCCACGCCCAACCAACTGGATTGTTCAATCCCCAAACACCGACGCCGGTGGAAATCAAATAGGCGATGCACGAAAACATCATAAGCATCACCGACGCGCTGATGATGAAGGCCGGCCACCACCACTTTGGCGTTTTACCTTCGGCGATTCCGGCGATTTTGTCGGAAATCCAACCGAAGCTGCGACGATTTAAAACCAGCGGTTCGCGTTCCAGTTCGACCGGCGGCGCTTGAACTTTTATTGTCGTGACCTCAGACATTAGTGCGCTCCTTTCTTAACTTCTCCGTGCGCAGGTTCGGAATGTTCTTCGCCCGGTTCATGGCCGCCAGATTCGTTTTGTTTGATGTAATCCGAAAAACTAGACGGGACTTCTCTGGAATCCGGCATCTGCGGATTTGGATTGCGGATGCGCGCGAGATAAGTCAAACGCGGTTTCGTATCGAGAAATCCGAGAACAGCGTAATTGCGTTCCTGCGTTTTCAATTTCGCCACGCGACTGTTTTCATCCAAAATATTTCCGAACACGATGGCTTCGGCAGGACAAACTTGCGCGCACGCCGTCGTGAAAGTTCCTTCTGGAACCGCAACGTCGCCCGACGCGCCCACTTTGACTTTCTGCGAAATTTTCGCCCCTTCAATCCGTTGAATGCAGAAGCTGCATTTCTCCATGACGCCACGCATACGAACGGTGACATCAGGATTTTTCAACATCTTGATCATGTCGTATTCGAGCGGCTCACGTTTCGCGAGCGGCCCTTGATAAAGTTTTCCGCGCGGACCCTTCGACGTGTCGGCCAGATCGTTCGGACGTTTGTTGAAATCGAAGAAATTGAACCGGCGCACTTTCCACGCGCAGTTGTTGCCGCAATACCGCGTTCCGACGCAACGATTGTAGGCCATGATGTTCACGCCTTCTTCGTCGTGAACCGTCGCGTTGACCGGGCAAACACTTTCGCACGGTGCGCTTTCGCAATGCTGGCAAAGCATCGGCTGATTGGCGACTTGCGGGTCGGAAACATCACCGGTGTAGTAGCGATCGATGCGCATCCAGTGCATTTCGCGGCCTTTATTGACCTGATCTTTGCCGACAATGGGAATGTTGTTTTCGCTCTGGCAGGCGACAACGCAGGCGTTACAACCGACGCAGGAATTCATGTCAATCGACATGCCCCATTGATGAACGCTGCTCTTGAGCGCGGGACTTGAATTGTAAGGATGCTGGTAAATCGGTCCGGCATTCGGGGCGTGCGCTTCCAAATCCATGTTCTTCGCGAAGTCGGGTTTCGCTTTGAACTGCTCAAGATTTGCTTCGCGAATAATCGGGCGGCCTTCCATCGAGCCGTGTTCTTGAGTGGAAACGACACGGCGAATATTTCCGGTCTTGCTGATTTTCGCGCCGCTCGCAAATGAAAGTGAATCGGATGTGCGAAGGAAATAAGCGTTATACCCAGCGCCAGTTCCGACGCGACCGGTTTTGCTGCGACCGTAACCGAGCGCGAGAGCAATTGTGTTGTCCGCAAGGCCGGGTTGAACCCAAACCGCGCCTTGAATTTTGCGTCCGTTCAACTCGACTTCGATGATGTCGTTTCCGTCGATGATACCGCGGTCGTTATTTTTAAGATCATCGTCCGTGCGATTTTTTGTGACGCGCAAATCAAGTTTTTTTGCGGTGGCCGGACTAACCATGATGACGTTTTCCCAAACAACTTTCGTGATCGGGTCGGGCGTTTCCTGGAGCCAGCCGTTGTTGTTGTAACGTCCGTCATCCACGCTGTAATCACGGTGGAAAACTATTTCAAATTCATCCGGTTGTAGTGTTCGGCCTGTGGCCGAATCGGGCGACACGCCCAACGCTACAGCTTTCGCCTTGGAAAGTTCCTGTCCGATTGCGCCGAGATTCGCCGAAACAGTTACCGCTTTGGATTGACTGTCTGCCAGATAACCGTCGTGCAAAAATTTCTTCCACGCTTCGTCGAAAACATCGAGGCCAGAAACCGTTTTGAACGTTTCGCGAACGATGTCCAGCGGACGAGTCGTGTTGATTCCTGCAATGCGTGCGAGAATTTCGATTTCTGTGACGCCGTTGAAAAGCGGTTCGATCAACGGCTGAATCGAAACCATCGTGCCGTCAATGGTTCGTGCGTCGCCCCATGATTCGAGAAAGTGTGCCGCAGGCAAATGCCATGTCGCGCCAGAGAAAGATTCATCTTCGTAGTAGCCGAGGCGAACAACCGTCTTCGCTTTCGCCTGAGTTTTTGCCCAATCCAAATCAGCGGGCGCGGTGTAGGTTTGATTTCCGCCGAGGACAACGAGCGTATCGACTTCGTTTGCGTTCAGCGCTTTCGCCAAATCATTGATCGAACCTTCGTTCGACTTTGCTACGGGATGATAAACAACAGCATTTCCAACACTGCCGAGCGCGCTGTTGATAGAATTTGCAATCAAATGCACGGCGAGTGGTTGGCGATGACCTGCCACGACCACGCTGCCTTTTCCGTGTTGAATCAAATCTTTGGCGCATTCAGCGATCCACTTTGCGTCGCCTTTGAAGGATGCGGCCAATCCGCTCAATCCATTCAAATCGCCTTTGACGATTTCGGAAGCGAGTCGTGCGGCGAGAGGTAAAATCTGACTGGGCGCGAGGCGAAGGCGATGGTCGGCGTTCATACCGGTCACCGAGAAAAGCGATTCGGCAACATAGAGACGATTCATGTCGTCCTTCGGTGTTTCCAGCTTGCGGCCTTTGGCGTAACCACGAATTGAACGATGAGAATCTTCTTCCGCACCGAGGAAATCGCAGTCGAGCGACAAAATGCGGCGCGCGTTTTCCAATTTGTATTCCGGCGCGACCGGTTGACCGAAAGCAATCGCGGCGGCTTTGCTGGCGACGGACAAATCAATGGCTTCGTAAATGAACCACCGCGCTTTCGGGAATTTTTCGCTGATGATTTTCTGCAAACGTTCGCGGGAAGGCGAACTGCTTTGTTCGAGGAGAAAACTCAATCCTTCGCCAGCGTTGCCCTGAAATTTTTTGGAAAGTTGAGCGAGTGCGTCAAAGGTTTCTGCCGAAGATTTTTCAACACCGCTATTGGTGAAACGCATCGCGCGGTCGGGATCGTAAAGATTTAAAATCGCCGCCTGCGTGAACGCATCCGTGCCGCCGTTGCTTCCGGGATGATTTGGATTTCCTTCGATCTTCGTCGGGCGACCGTCATTCGATTTTACGAGAAGCGGAACCGCCGTGCCACGAGTTGGACGCGCCGTCGCATAATATTGAGCAACACCGTGGATGTAACCTTCCGGCATTTTCGAGAACGGCAAAATGTGTTCTTCAGGACGACGGCAGCCAGCCAAACCAAGTCCGCCGAGAAGAAACGACGCCGACATGATTTTGACAAAGTGACGTCGGGAAACGGGATCGTTGAACTCACTCGCGCCTGCGGGAAATTCGCGTTCCACCCATTCGTTGAACTCCGGCGTCTCAGCCAATTGATCGAGGCTGCGCCAGTATTTCGGCCCGACTTCGGGTTCAGGACAAGTTGGTGGAATAATTTTCATCGATGACAGGCCGAGCAGTTCTGCGACGCGTTGACTTTCCAGTCGTGGACAAATTTTTTGCCCATTTTTTCCTGCTCGGCATCGCTAATTTTCAAATCAAGATTATAAACATCCTTCGGGTCACGAATTTGTTTGGCTGGATCGCGATGGCAATCCAAACAAAAGGTCATGCTGAACGGTTTTTCATGGCGCACTTCGTCCATGTGATTGATTTGCCCGTGGCATTTCACGCAACTGACGCCGCGATTCACGTGGACGGAGTGATTGAAGTAAACGTAATCCGGCGTCTTATGAATCTGCACCCACTCAATCGGCTTGCCGTTCAACGCGCTTTCGCGAACCAGCTCCAGTTTCGGACTATCTTTGAGAACCTGATTGTGACAATTCATGCAAACCGACGCGGCGGGGATATTTGAATACCAGGATTTCTCGACGCCATTGTGACAATAACGGCAATCCATCCCGAGCTGGCCGGCATGTATCTCGTGGGAAAAAGCAACGGGCTGAATCGGCTGATAACCGACGCGGGTATATTTAGGCGTGAAATAATAAGTGACGCCAGCCGTCACGCCACCGCCGATGAGCAGCGCGCCAATCGCGATTTTCAGCGGAAGCCGATTTGTCCATTTTGGAAAAATGTCTGACATCTGGTGTTCGTCGAATCAATCTCTTGCCCGAAAGAAGCCGCGAATATTTCTGAATCCGTCTCGCTCGTCAATCGGGCAATTGCATTAATTCTGTAAATTCTGAATCACTGCGAAAATTAGAATCACTGCTCTGCGCAAATCGATAATTAGCCAACTGTCTTTAGCGCGCAAGAAAAGTTTGTGAAATTTTTCACGAATTCGGTCTGGGTAATGTCACGCATTAGATGAAGTGTTAATCCCGCAGGATTTCGACAGGGATTTGGTTTCGTTTGCAAGAATTGGCTGCCAACGGAAAAGGTGGCGCTGTGAAATAAGCCGTGATTGTAGGGCGGCTGTCCCCAGCCGCTGGCGTTTGGGGACAAACGCCCTACAAACGAGACGTTCCAACCGCCGCGTGTAACGTCAATCTATTATCCCAAAGGGATTCAACGCGGCGGAGTTTGTTTTGGCTGCTGGGATTGCAGCGGAGCCAAAGAGTCATGGCCGAGCCGGAGAACAAGCCGAAAAACAAAGAAAAGAATAATGACCGTGAAAACAAGCGTGACTCCCAATTCAACGGCACTCCTCTTTCGGCGTTTCATGTGGCAAAGATCATACCGCGCTAGATTCAATTTACCAGGAACCATTCGCCTTTGCCCATGTGTAACAACAAACCCACTCACTTCCACGCGGTGCGCGAACGAAATTTCTCGGTGAGCAAATTAAATATCTCACCGGCAGAAGGGACTTTCAGTATCAACGCCATCGCCAGATAAATCGCCGTCGCCAATGTCATCGGCACAAAGACCGCGCCAAGTTTTTCCGCGAGGTTGACGTGGCCGATGCATCGTTCCCATGCGCGACTCGCAAACCACGCGGCGGCTCCGGCACAAATCGCGGCGACTAAAAGCGGGGCAATGCTGCGGCGCAATTCGCCGAGTTCCAGGAATTTTAATTTGCGGCGCAGCGCATAAAACAGCATCGCGACGTTGAAAACGGCGCTCAAGCTATTCGCCAGACCGAGTCCGGCCTGGCGCAACGGCCAGACGACGAGCAGTGCAAAGACAAGATTCAGCACGAGACAGACGATGCTGATTTTCATGGGCGTTTGCATATCGCCGAGCGCGTAAAAGCCGCGCGCCAGAATGTTCACCATCGAAAATGCGATCAATCCCGGCGCCAAACAAGAGAGGGCGAGCGCGGCGCGTTGGGTCGATGCGGGCGTGAATTTTCCATGCTCGTAAATCAATCGCACCATTGGCTCGGCTAAAATCACGAGCAGAACGGAGGCGATTAAATTCAGGAAGGCCAGATGGCTTAATCCCTGCCCCAGCGTCTTGCGGAATTCTGGGAATTTTTTATCAGCGGCCAGACCGGTCAGCGTCGGCAAAAGATATGTCGCCAGTGAGATCCCAAAAATTCCCTGCGGCAATTCCATCAGGCGCACGGCGTAATCAAAGGAAGCGACGATGTGGTCATCCACGTGATACGCCACGCTGTTGGTGAGGAGGACATTGAGTTGAAAGGCCGCGACGCCCATCATGCCGGGAACCATTTTGAGCACGACTTCACGTACGGTTTCGTTTTTCCACGGCGAAACCCAGCGGTAACGAAATCCTTCGCGGCGCAAATTCGGCCATTGAAAAATTGCCTGTGCCACGCCCGCCGCCAACACACCGATGGCCACCGCAAAGATTTTTGTTTCCAAAGTTTCGCCCCACCTCGGCGCGAGGAAAAGCACGGACGAAATCAAAACGACGTTCAACACGACCGCGCCCATCGCCGGACTAAAAAAATGGCCACGAGCGTTGAGCATCCCCATGAAAATCGCGGCGAGACAAACCATCAACAGATAAGGAAACATCAGACGCAACAACCGCAGCATCAGTTGCGTATTTTCGTCGAAGGCATGGATAGAAAGCGCAATGGTGATTCCAAGCATTGCCACGCCGATGATGATGGACGCCGCGATAATCAACCCGGAGATGACAGCATTGGCCGCGCGCCACATTTCAACTTCGCCTGCCGTTTTTTCCTTCATTTTGAAAATAGGAATAAACGCAACGGTCAACGCGCCTTCACCCAGCAGACGGCGAAATAGATTTGGAATTTGGAAGGCCAACGTGAACGCGCTGGCCACCGCGGTGTCGCCCATGAAATTCGCATAGACGATCACGCGCACCATGCCGAGAATTCGGCTGATCAGCGTGGCGAGTCCCATCGCGCCGGAAGATTTCAACATTTGCGACATCGGAGGCGGAGGCTAGAGTTCAACGTTTGAAGTTCAAAGTTCAAAGTTGAAGGCGGCGGCTGGTAGGGCGCGTCACTCCGTGCGCGCCGTTTCTCAATCTTGCATACGCGCCCTACCCTCTTATTCCCAATCTCTGGTCTCTGTGGTGAATTTTTCTTCTGTAATGAAGAATTTTGAAATCGGGGCAGTCGAGAATTTCTTCGGCCAGTTCGAACTGGTCTTCGAAGGACGGAAAAAAAGCGTCGCCTTCCACAACACGTTTTACCAACGTGAGATAAAGATCAGAACAATACGGCAAAGCTTGCTGGTAAATTTGCGCGCCGCCACAGATGAAGACCTGACGGTCGGCCACTTCGGGATTCATTGGCGCGCGGCCTTCAGGCCGCTTCGACACTGCTTCGCCCTCCAGTATCAAAGCGGCCTGAAGGCCGCGCTCCACCAGTTCATTCAAATCCGAAATCGTTTGCACTCCGGGCCATTGAAAATTCGTGCGACTCAAAATAATCGTCGTGCGATTCGGCAGCGGCTTGCCGATGGATTCAAACGTTTTCCGTCCCATGACGATGATTTGTCCCGTGGTCATTTTTTTGAACCATTTGAAATCTTCAGGAAGATGCCACGGAATTTTATTCCCGTTTCCAATCACGCGCTTTTCACTCATCGCGGCAATGGCTTTGAAGTTCACAGCGTGCTGGCGGTCAGGACGATTGGTTCTTTCGGCCCAGAAAATTTCGGGCTGCGGTGTAGCACATACAAATCAAGCGCACACGCGACGCGCGCCAATTGCTCACGAGCTTTCACCCGCCATGTCCAGCGACGCGACTGCACATCTGGAGCCGCGAAAGCCACCGCATCCAACCCGTGGCACTGCGCAATCCAAACAGCGCGCGGACAATGAAACTCTTCGGTCACAATTGTGAGGCGCGACAAACCAAAAACGATTTTTGCGCGCACGACTGAATCCAGCGTGCGGAAACCAGCGTAGTCACAAATGATTTTGTCGGCTGGCACACCAGCGGCAATCAAAGCATCGCGCATATCAGTCGGCTCGTCGTATCCGGCGATATGGTTATCGCCGCTCACAAGCAGACAACGAACTTTGCCAGCAAGATACAAGTTGGCCGCAGCCTTGATCCTTTGATTGAAATGCAGATTGGGATTTCCACGCTGCGTCAGTTTTCCCGTGCCAAGCACTAAACCAACATCGCTTTGCGGAACAGATTCAACCGCGCGAAAAATTTTATCTTTGGCTGCGTTTTGGCAAATACGGTTCGCACCGACGATGGAACCGACGGAGCCGATTAACAGGACGGCGAATCCGGCCAAGATTTTAATGCGATGGGTACGAACCGTCTTAAAGATTTTTTGGATCTTTATTTTCATTTTATTTCTTTCGTAAGACGAGAAACAAGTTGTCCGCCAAATTCATCGCGGACAAAATCTTCTCCGCGCCTTTATAAACCCACTTGACCGGTTTCAACAGCGGATTCTGTTTATAGGAAGTCGTGCGTTTCAGCAGCGCCGCGCGTTGTGCATCGGGGACAAACCCTCCTTCGCCGCGACTATCCTGCCAAATTACCAATGGGTTAAAATGCATGGAACCGCTCGCAACGATTTCCAACGCAGGTTGCATTTGTGAAAATTTATCCAAGGTTCGCGGCGTGAAATAGTTCACATGTTCCGGCAAAATGTAACGATATTTGCCTCCGAGAATTCGCACCGCCAAAGATTTCATGTTCGGCACTAGAATAAAACAGTGGCCGTCGCTTTTCAGGAGCGATGCCGCTTTCTCTAAAAATTGTTTTGGATCTATCAAATGCTCCATCACCGCCCAAAAGGTAATCGCGTCAAAGCACTTTTCACCGAAGTTGAAATCGAGAAAAGATTGGTCGATGATTCCCAAACCACGACTCTGTGCATATTGAATCGCGGAGTGCGAAACATCGGTTCCCGTGACTTCATAATCTTTCGGAAAACGATTTTTTAATTGGTAAAGAAATGCACCGGTCGAGCAGCCGACATCGAGGACGTTTCCACTTTTGCAAAAGCGACGAAACAAACGCCGTTCGCGCTCGAAGCGAACGCTGGCGTAATCGCTTTCGAGTTTTTCTGGAGAAAGATAAAATGGTGTTCGCGCATCATTGTAGAACGCGCCGCTACTTATTTCTTTTGGAACCGGATTCTCAAAAATCATCGAACAATTTTTACATTGAACGAGGTTCCAATCTTTTTTTCGAAGAAATTGGACGGCGTCATCTTCTTCGCAGAGAGGACAATTCCGCATTAATCGGTTTGTCTCATCGGGACTCATGTAAACTAAATGGCAATAGGTGCCTTGATGCTCGGATGCGGGTCGTAGCCAACCAATTCGAAATCTTCGAATTTGAAATCATGGATATTTTTTACCGCTGGATTCAGTTTCATTTGCGGCAGTGGGCGCGGCTCGCGGGTGAGTTGGAGTTTCGCTTGTTCGAGGTGATTTGAATACAAATGCAAATCGCCGAAGGTGTGGACGAATGTTCCCGGTTTCAAATCGCAAACCTGCGCGACCATCAACGTGAGCAACGCGTAGCTGGCGATGTTGAACGGAACACCCAAAAATAAATCGGCGCTGCGCTGGTAAAGCTGGCAACTGAGTTCGCCGTCTTGCACAAAAAATTGGAAGATCGCGTGACACGGCGGCAATGCCATCTTTTCAATTTCGCCAACGTTCCACGCACTGACCATCAAGCGTCGGCTGTCGGGATTCGCTTTGATCTGCGCGATGACAGAGTCGATTTGATTGATGGAGCGGCCATCGGTGGTTCGCCAATCGCACCATTGCGCGCCGTAAACGCGGCCGAGATTTCCATCGGCATCCGCCCATTCATTCCAAATGCTGACGCCGTGGTCATTGAGATATTTGACGTTCGTGTCGCCGCGTAAAAACCAGAGCAGCTCATGGACGATCGATTTGAGATGCAGCTTCTTCGTCGTCAGAACAGGAAAGCCATCGGCGAGCGCAAAACGGGCTTGTGCGCCGAAAACGGAATAGGTTCCCGTGCCAGTGCGGTCGGGTTTGAATTTTCCTTTGTCGAGGACGAGGCGAAGAAGTTCGTGATATTGGAACATAATTATTTCACCGCAAAGACGCAGAGGCGCAGAGAAAACAAAAGCGAAAGACTCTGTAACCTTCGTGACTCTGTGGTTTTAAATTCTTTGAATCGTTTCGCCAAGTTTTTACGGCGCGGATTTTTGCTCCGAAGAACGATTGTTAATTTTCAAAAGGCCGCGACGTTTGGCGACTTCATCCAGCAGGACAGCAACAATTCGTTGCAGCTCGCGCTGTTCTCGTTTGAAAAACCAGATGAAAAGCGGCTGAACCAACAAAAGTAACCAGAGCCAATGCAGCGTTGTTCCGACAAAACCGATGATGAGCAACTCAAAACCGAGCGCAGACCAGAAGGCGACTTTTCCGGGGAGAGACCACGCGGTCTGCAGACGACAGCGGAACATTTTTTTATTGTCGGAATGCGGTTCTGAAACGGTGGTGAGTTGCAAATTCGCCCAGCGATTGCCAAAAATCTCGACATCAAACTCGCTCCAGCCGGTGTCCGTTTTGAATTGCCACCCGCCCTCCTCGAGTCGCGCCAAAATGCTGCGCAAAAAATCGAGCCGATCCATCCAGAATTCCGCCCAATACTCGACATGATTGATCTGCACCCCTTTGTCCTTCAGCTCGACCGATTCGAGACTTTGGTGATCGGTTTGCGGATTGGGCCGCAAACTCAAACGTCCCTGATACCGCGCCCAGCCACGGCAGATTGGTTGCAGAAAATAAAGCAGCGCAACCAGAGGCTGTGACCAAAAACGCTTTCTATTTTTGGGCAACTCGGCTTGGAATCCGGCTGCCAGACACACTGCGATGGAAAATAGAACACTGGCCAAACCAAGCGGCAAGAGTTGTCGAAACGGCACGGACAAAACGAGCAGCGGCAGGCTGATGAGAACGTGATACTCAAGCGTGGTGCAGAGCATCAGTGCTGAGGCCGGTTCGGCGCGGTAAAGACTTTGAAAAAAACCAGTGGCGAAAATTCCGTGGTAAATGATGGGACGATTAACCGTCACGCCGAATTTCGACGGAGTGTAAATTCGCCCGTGCCACAGGCTGCCGCCGATTGAGTTAAAGTATTCCGGGTGCCGGCGCACCAGCAACGCTTCCGCTTCACCGTAACCGCGTTGCTGATTTAAATAACCCGCAACCGTTGAGCGGCGGTAATGCCAGACAAATCCAGCGGGGCTAAATCCAATTTTGTAACCGCGCTGTTGCAATCGCCAGCAAACATCCACGTCATCGCCAGCCCGTTGATAAATCGGATCGAACTCGCCAATCTCCATCAACGCCCATTTGTAGAAAGCCATGTTGCAACCAGGAATGTGTTCCGCGAGCCGGTCGCTCAACATGACATGCGCCGGGACGCCGGGGGAAACCTGCACGGCGGCTGCGACGAAAGAATCTTCCGGCGGAAGGAAATTATGCCCGCCAATGCCGACGAAGTTGCTGTTCAACAGATGACCGACTAAATAATAAAGCCAGTCTTCATCCGCGCGGCAATCCGAGTCGGTGAACGCCACAATCTCGCCGGTCGCCGCCCCGATACCGACGTTTCGCGCGACGGACAATCCCTGATGCGGCTGGCGAAAGTAACGAACCGTTTTGTAAGTCGCAACGACTTGCGCCGTGCTGTCGGTCGAGCCGTCATCGACCAGGATGATTTCGAAGTTGGGATAATTCAACCGCTCCAACGATTCCAAACAGGCGCGCAACGTCCGGTCGCCGTTGTAGCTCGCCACGACCACAGAAATTTTTGGGGTTTGCGGCAAAGGAAAATAAGGGGCGAGCGCAAATTGCTTTTGCACCACCTCGAAAGATTTTTTCGGCTGGCGGTCGCGCGTGGTGATGCCCATCGTCCACTCTTCGACCTGGCGACCGTTCTTGTGCCAATCATCGGTCAGGCTGAAGAGAACAGTTCCGGCCAGCCCGCCGCGAAAACAGGACTCGATTTGCCAGTCGATGATTTCACATTTTTGCTCTTCGCCTTCGCGCACGGAATCGATTCCAAATTCGCCAATCACCAGCGGTTTGGCATCGGCCAGCATTTGCAAACGCGCCAGATAATTTTCAAACGGCTTTTGCTGATGCAAATAAACGTTGAAGCAAATGAAATCAATATTCTGCGGGCGCAGGAATTCGGTCGGCGGATAATTGGCAAACGTACAGAGGCAATTGGGATCCGTTTCTTTCGCCACGTTGACGAGCCGCTCCAGAAAATTTTCGACGGCGTTCGCCCCGCTCCAGCGCACGATGTCGGGGGCAATTTCATTGACCACGCTGTAAGCAAAAACTGCGGGATGACCGTGGCAGGCTTGGACGGCTGAGCGCACCGCAGCGCAGGCATCCTGCTGGGCTTTGGGAGAATCGAGAAAGCAAAGATGCTTATTCCACGGTATGTCAATCAGGAGCCTGAAACCATTTTCCAATGCGAGATCGAGAAACCAGAGCGGCGGCACGGCGTAAATACGGAGAACGTTGGCGCGCAATTTTCGGGCAAGTGCAAAATCCGCAGCAGCCTGTTCCGGAGAATGAAACGGGTCGCCATTGGGTCCGGGTGTAATTGGGCCGTAAGCAACTCCTTTGACAAAAAACTTCTCGGCACCAATGCGGAAAAATTTTCCATCCAGCGAAATCCGGAGACGAGATTGGCTGTGAGAATCCATGAATTTTAGACGGACGGAAATAGCGTAGTCGTCACATCAGGCCAACGGTTGTTGTGGAACCCATTCCACCTACTTGAGATCAAGTGCGAGATGGTTTCGTTCAAAGACAGTGCCCTCGTTGAAGGCGAGTTGCGAGAGCGCCTTGTTGTAATCGGCTAACGCGCGGATTTCGGCCGAGCGCGCTTGCGTCAAGTCGCGTTGCAATTGCAAAACGACGAAACTGGTGCTCTTGCCGTTTTCCAATTTTTTTTGTTCCGCTTCGAGAGCCGCTTCAGCATAAAGCCGCGCTTGCTTGGTCGCTTCCACGCGTTGAAAATCGGTCTGCGCCAATTTCAACGAATCATCGATTTGCACGAGAATATTTTGCTCCAGCCGTTTCAAAACCAGGAGTGCCTGCTCTTTCTCAGCTTTGCTCGCGCGATATTTATTTTTCGGTCCACGATTACTCAGTGGCATGCTGAACAAAACGCCGTAGGAATACGTTGGATACTGTTCTTCGCTGACGGTTTCCCATGCATCCCCAAAGTGCTTGCCCAACCCGTTGCGGCCGTAACTGCCAATCAAATCAAGTTGCGGAAAAAGTTGATTACGATCGTAACGCAGGACGACGTCGCGGCGTTCGACGTCGATCCGTGATTGCAGCAGGTCAGGCCGTTGCGTCATTCCTTTGCCCCAACTTTCGAGCAGGTTGAATTGCTCTGGCATGGCCACCAGTTTTTCGACGGGTTGAATATAAACGTCGCGCCAGCTTTTGTAGTCGTCCGAAATCAAGTTTTTCAAAACATTCTGTTGCGCATCCAGATCACGACGGGCGCTCAATAAATCTGCCCGGCGGGCAGCGGCCTGAGATTCCGCTTGTCTTTCGTCGAGAGGCGCCAGCGTCCCGACTTCCACGCGACGTTTATTTTCCGAAAGCAAACGCTCGGCAAGTTCCAGTCCTTTTTCCTGAACACGAACATTTTCAATGGCAAAAATCAAATCGTAGTAAGCCTGTTCGACACGATTGACCACATCCATGATTCGCTGGCGCACGCCGAGTTCAGAAATTTTCAACGACTTGCGATCCAACGAGATTTGCTGGCGAGTGGCGTCGATCCAGAAATTTTTCAAGACCGGTTGGGCGAGATCGATCCCGATGCTTGGATTATATTGAACCCCCCGGTCAACTTTATGTGAGACTCCATTGCTATCAGTAACAGAAGAACTTCCGCTGATGCGATTCGCCAAGTCGCTGCCCACATCATATCTCAAACCACTGGGCAATTCGCCGGAAAGTCCAGGGCGGTAGGTTTCGTTATAAGTTTCGTTTCCTGGGGCCGGCAGCCCGGAAGTCGGATTAAACCCTCCTGGAGAAGAAACGTAATTTTCCCTGGCTTGAAAAGTGAACGTTGGATCGTAGGGGGAAAAAGCCCCACTCAGATTAAATTGCGCGATCTGCGGCGAATACCGCTCGATCTGCACATCGAGATTGTGCTGGAGCGATAGTCGGATGACCTCGTCAAGAGCCAAGAGGCGGCTTTTATTGGTTTCAGTTTGGGCGCGCGCAGTGAACAGAACTGCGAGCGAGGCGACAAAGATTAAAATTTTACGAAACATCAGTGCAGAAGATTGCTAAAGTTAAAACATTTCGTCAATTGCGCGCTATTCAGCAGCAGCAGCACGCTGTAAACGATCTCTGACGGCGCGCCACGGCCCGGTATTCGGGAAATCTTCCACCACGATCCATTCTGCTCCGGAATCGTCGCATTGATGAAGTTCAGCGTAAATCGCCCGGGCAAACGCCTCGACATCGTGCGGAATGACGGCAATGCGCCCAAACTTCTCGGTCAATGGAATCTGCGTGTGCGCGATGATGTGAACTTCAGAAAGTTTCAAATTTTGAGTTGTAAATTTTGACTTCTCAGCAATCAAATTCGTAATTTGCAATTCAAGGTCGGCTTCGTTACGCCACGAGAGGAGCAAAAGTTTTGCTTTCGGCGAATAATGTTTCTTCAGCAAACCCGGGCTGCGCAGAACCGATTCGCTGCCGATCCAGCTTTGCGCCAACTCACCCGTGACGGCGAGAAGCGATTCCGCCTGGATCATCCCGGGACGCAGCAAGCGCGGCGGATTCACAGTCAAATCGATGACCGTCGATTCTATTCCAACCTGCGATTGCCCGCCATCGACCACGAGAGAAACGCGATTGCCCAAACTCTTTTGCACATGTCGGGCGTTGGTCGGAGAGATTTCGTTGGAAGGATTCGCGCTCGGTGCGGCCAGCGGAAAATCGCACGCGCGAATCACCGCCTGGACGAAAGGATGGCTGGGCCAACGGATGCCGACCGTCGCTCCACCGGCAGTGACGGCGTCGGGAATTTGTGAGGACCGCAGCAAAACCAGGGTGAGCGGTCCCGGCCAAAAAGCGCGCGCCAATTTTTCGGCAACATCGGGCCAACCGGAAACGCAACGTTGCGCCATTGCGAGGCTGGCGACGTGGACGATAATCGGGTTGTGCGCCGGACGACCTTTGGCGCGAAAGATTTTTTCCACAGCGCTTGCATCAAACGCATTCGCCGCGAGTCCGTAAACTGTTTCGGTGGGCAGCGCGACCAGTTCGCCCGCTCGGAGCAATTCGGCTGCGCGGGTGACGGCTTGCTCGAACAGCGCGGCGGTGTGCGTCGGTAAAACTTCCGGTTGCGAGAGATCTTTGTTCAACTCGGGTCAGCCTGCGAATTTTTTTCCGCAGTCGCAACTCACATTTCGCAAAGTTTGCACTTTGAACTTGGCGTCCAGAATTTATTCTAACCATGTGCTGGGACTATTAACGGAACATTTGCAGAAATCGAATTCGCTCAATGCGGAGCAAGTCCACGATGCCGTGGCTGGGTTGATCGATGAAACGGTGGAGGCGAAAACGAAAGCGGATTTCCTCGCGGCGCTGTCGCAAAAAGGGGAAACAGTGGAGGAGATTGCGTCGTTTGCGCGCGAGTTACGCGAGAAATCAATCCAACCAAATCTCGATGCCGCAACGCGAGCAGGAGAAATCCTCGATGTCTGCGGAACGGGCGGAGATCATCTGAACACGTTCAATATTTCGACCACCGTTGCGCTGCTCGTCGCGTCGTCGGGAGTGGCGGTGGCCAAGCACGGGAATCGCGCGGTGACCTCGCAATCCGGCAGCGCGGATGTGCTCGAAGCGCTCGGCATCAAAATCGATTTAACGGCGGACCAGACGGCGGAAAGTTTGAAGCGGACTGGTTTCGCTTTTTTCTTCGCGCCACGATTTCATCCGGCCTTCAAACATCTTGCACTGGCGCGAAAACTTTGCGCGCAACGGGGACAACGCACCATTTTCAATTTGCTCGGTCCGCTCTTGAATCCCGCGCGTCCAACGGCCCAATTGATCGGCGTGCCAAATCCCAAGTTTTGCGAACCAATGGCGCGTGTGTTGCAAATGCTGGGTGTGCGGCGGGGAATGGTGGTCAGCGGAGAAGTTCAAAGTTCAAAGATTAAAGTTCAAAGTCCGGGTGCGGAAAATTCCGAGTTGCAAATTCCGAGTTCCGGATTGTTTCTGGACGAACTCTCGACGCTTGGAGACACATTCCTGGCAGAATTTTATCAGGAGCACGGATTGAGTTGTTCAAGTTTGGCCTTGGATAATTTCCCGCTGCAGCAAACGTCGTTGCAACACTTATCGGGCGCGGACAGCAAAACAAACGCAACGATCGTGCGAAGCATATTATCGGGCGAAGAACGCGGCGCGAAACGTGACGCGGTTTTGCTGAACTCCGCTGCAGCCTTGTTCGTCGGCGGCAAAACAAAAAGCCTGAGCGAGGGATGGGATTTTGCCGTGAAGTTGATCGAAAACGGAACAGCGCAAAACAAATTGGCGGAGCTAATTGAGTTTTCGCGAACGGCTGGCGCTGAATAATGTGCTGCCGCCCTGAAACACGGGTAATTAATGTGTGGCAGCTTTTTGCAGTAACTGGGGCGAATAATCTTGCAAGCTTTGATGGACAAAATGGAGCGAGCGAAGGGATTCGAACCCTCGACGTTCACCTTGGCAAGGTGATGCTCTACCAGACTGAGCTACGCTCGCGCTACCAACCGACTGACGGGGGCTGACGCTAGGTTCGTGACCCGCGTTTGCAAGGATTATTTTGCGGCAGGTCACGGGGAATCCCTCGAGGACCGAGTTGGTGCGGCGAAGGTCGGGGCGGAACGGCGGGGCGGGCTTTTGTGCCGGGTTTCGCGAATGCACCGCCGGGCGGGGCAGCGGATCGGGATTGCTCGCAATGTGGCGCGAAACGGTTTTTCAGGAGTTGACGGTGCTCATTCCACGCTGGGCATTCGGACGCGCGCGGGCGCGGCTCCTTGCGCCACTCTGGCGCTGTGACCGTGCGGATGTGGCCGTTGGCACACTTGGTGGTGGCAAGGTGAGCGCGTTGGTAGGCCTGAAAAATCAGGGGGTTTCTGCGTTCTTGGGTTGGGAGGCACGGTGAAATCTTCTGGCATCAATCTTGATGTGGATGAAGTCGCGTCTCGCAGCGATCAGCCGTTGGAAAGGTTGGTTGCGAAAGCGGGGCGTGCCACCGGGGTTGTCAGCGGCGGACCCGGCCCGGTGGCGGAATGACTGGTTCGCCGAAATATTGGAAAGCAAGTTTATGAACGCACTGACTCATTGGAATCCCTTCAAGGAAATGGAAGAGATGCAGCGTCGGCTTGGCTCGGTGTTTCAATTGTCGCCTTTGCGCAAGAGCGCCCCCGTGGGCGAGGAGGAGCGCCTCACCGTCGCCGAATGGCTGCCGTTGGTGGACATCATCGAGGATGAAAAAGAGTACCTCATTTCGGCCGAGCTGCCCGAGGTGCTCAAGAGCGACGTGAAAGTCACCGTCGAAAACGGCATCCTGAATCTCACCGGCGAACGCAAGTTCGAGAAGGAGGAGAAGGGCAAACGGTATCATCGCATCGAGCGTTCCTACGGCAGTTTCGTCCGCAGTTTCACGCTGCCGGATGACGCGGATGCGGAAAAGGTTCATGCGGACTTCAAGGACGG
>JAYVSV010000173.1:0-25909 GCA_043775015.1 Verrucomicrobiota bacterium | reverse complement strand
GTTTGGTGGGAGACATCTTGAAACCGTTACTGCCTGCTGATCCGTGTTTATCCGTGTCCATCCGTGGTTAAAAGAAATCCCAACTGCATGGATTCGGTTTAGTCATCTCTTCTTTGCTCTTCGTGATGACCAAGCTACAAAAATGGCGACCGGAATCACGGGAGGAAGATATACAAACAAAGAATCACCGCCGTTCAGAATCACTCTGTCAGCGATTTGATAACTAATGATTGATGAAAAAACGAAAATCCCTACAGAAATCTCGACCGTTTCAAAGATTTCGCGACGAGGAACTTTCTGCCAAATAAGAAATGTGACGAGGAGAACGACGAGGACTATCAGATAAACCGAAACAATTATTCCATTTACAAATGACGAATGATCCATATGCGTGGGACCATCTAAACATTTAACTGTGCCGCTCAAGAGCTTTCCGCACGCCGAACTTTTTCGCGAGCGACATGGAGGCGGAAAGTGTTTTCACGCCGCCGGTGCAAGTCGGATCAGAAAGCGAAGCCGCCGCGACACAGACGCCGGTCAGCAAGCAACGCGAAAGTTCCCACCCTTCGTGCAAGCCGAGCAAAACTCCGGCGCAAAACGCGTCGCCTGCGCCCGCAGTGCCTTGGATAAATTTCGCGGGCAGATTCAAAGAAGATTGCCAGATGTCGTCGCCGCGACGGGTTCGCGCGAAACCGCCTTCAGGAAAATGAATCACCACCAGTTCGCGAACGCCTTGTTGGAGCAACGCGCCCGCCGCGTGACGCAAGGCAACGGTATCGAGTTCACCGTCCGCACGGCGGATTTTGAAACCAGTCGTCTTGCCCGCTTCAATTTCGTTGAGGATGCAGTAATCGACATGCTTCAAGGCCGGGTTCACGATTTTCGCAAAACGGTCGCTGTCTTCGCTGACCACATCGACACTGGTTTTCATTCCGGCTGCTTGAGCTTCGGCGAGCAATCGCGCCGCTTTGGTCCCAAACTTTGCATCGGGTTGGTCCAGTGAATCCAACAACAGCAAGTAGCCCAGGTGGAATATTTGCGCCTTGATCCGTTTGAAATTCAAGTCCTCGCCTTCCCAAAGCGCGTTCGCGCCGCGATGATGGAAGAATGTCCGGCGACCGTTCTCTTTTTCCGTCATGACATCGGTGTAAGACGTCGGCGCGCTGGGATTGGCCCGGAGATGCCGGGTGTCGATTTTGTTTTCCGAACAATCGTGCAAAATGTGACGGCCCAAATCATCTTTGCCGACGAAGCCGGCCCCCAGCAGCGGAAAGTCCGCGCCGAGCCTGGCGAGATCGACCAGCACATTGTAGGGAGAACCGCCGGTGCCTTGAGATTGACTGCGAATATTGGCGAGCTGTTCGCGCTGAGGGTAAACGTCGATCAATTTGACCTGGTCAATAATCCAATTGCCGCCAGCAAGCAGGCCCGAGCGGGAATTCTTTTTTTTCATGATTTTTGATTCAACGTCGTAAAGTGCGACAAAGCCCATTCCGACCGAGCAGCGTTGGCGAACAATCGCGAGTTTAACGAAGCAAAATTGAAAATCAAG
This sequence comes from Verrucomicrobiota bacterium, assembly GCA_043775015.1. GTDB lineage: Bacteria > Verrucomicrobiota > Verrucomicrobiia > Limisphaerales > CANJXF01 > CANJXF01. The sequence goes on along the minus strand of JAYVSV010000173.1, from coordinate 24,357 downwards.
GGTGGGCAATTTTCTTGTAATGGGAACAGGCCAGGCATGAGGTATTTGTTTTCGAGGTTTCTCTTATTTAACCGGGACAAAATCGGCCCGCGTCAATTTACAAAACGTTAAACTCAAGAATAACTTTCCATTATTCTGAAACACGATTAACAATTCCCCATGCCAGAGCATGCTGGAGAAAGAATCTACAAAGGGATACCCGTTTCCGCTGGAGTGTGTCGCGGGAAAATCCTCGTGCTTGGAAAGACAGAATCGTCCATTCCGCATTTTGAAGTTTCTGAAGAGCAGATACCCCTTCAGACCAAACGGCTTGAGCAGGCGATCATCGAAACTCGCAAGGAACTCCTTGAAGTTCAACGCAAAGTCAACGAAGGCCTTGGCGCGGATGACGCCAAAATCTTCGAGGCCCATTTACTAATGCTCGAAGATTTGACATTCCTTGATGAAGTCATTCGTCTGATCCACAAAGATAAGGTCAATGTCGAATTTGCGTTCCACCAGATAGCCGAACGGTATGCGAAGGCGCTCGGTGCCGCTGACGATGATTTTCTTCGGGTGCGGGCGGCCGACATACGCGATTTTACTTCGCGCATGCTAAATAATCTAATCGGTCGCGTTCCAGCAGTTGATCTCCAGAAACTCAGCGAGCCTTGTATCATTATCAGCGAGGATCTCACCCCTTCGGAGACCGCTCTGCTCGACAAAAAAATGGTGCTCGGCTTCGCCACGGATGTCGGGAGCAAGACGTCGCATACTGCGATCATGGCGCAGAAGATGGAGATCCCGGCAGTGGTCGGCCTGCAACGCACCAGCGAGGAACTCAAAACCGGCGAATACGCTTTGCTGGATGGTTTCAACGGAAAGATCATCGTTAATCCCACGGACCAAACGCTTTTTGAATACGGGCAGTTGGTTCGCCAGCACGTCGATCTCCGCGAAAAACTTCGCGACGTGCAAAGACAACCCGCCGTCACGCTGGATGGAACGAGAGTGGGTCTTTCCGCGAATATTGAAGGTGCCGATGACGCTGATGCGGTGATGGCTTGTGGCGCAGAAGGCGTGGGTTTATTTCGCACCGAATATTTGTTCGTCAACCGCACCGTGCTGCCAAGCGAGGAGGAACAATACGTTGCTTATCGAAAAATCGCAGCCGCGCTCAAACCGCAACCGGTCATTATTCGCACGCTCGATCTGGGCGGGGATAAATTTCTGTCGAACCTGCAAGGGCCGCAAGAGATGAATCCTTTTCTTGGCTGGCGCGCGATCCGGTTGTGTCTGGAAGAGAAGGAGATTTTTCGCGATCAGCTTCGCGCCATTTTGCGCGCCAGCGTCGAGGGAAATATCAAATTGATGTATCCGATGGTTTCCTGTCTGCAGGAACTTGAGCAGGCCAATGCGCTCTTGGAACAATACAAAGCGGAATTGCGCGCCGAAAATATTCCATTCTGCAACGAACTCGAAATCGGCGTCATGGTTGAAATTCCCTCCGCTGCGCTGGCCTCCAACGCATTGGCCAAGCGCGTAAAATTTTTCAGCATCGGCACCAACGATCTCATCCAATACACGCTCGCGGTCGATCGCTTGAACGAACGCATCGCTCATCTTTACGAACCAACCCACCCGTCTATTTTGCATCTCATCAAAATGACCGTTGATGCCGCGCATCGAAACGGCATTTGGGTCGGCGTCTGCGGCGAGATGGCGGGCGACGCGGTTCTCGCGCCACTATTGCTTGGCTTGGGCGTGGACGAATTGAGCGTCACCCCGCCGCTTGTGCCATCGATTAAGTTTTTGATTCGCCGCCTCAAAATGGAGGAGGCAAAAAAACTGGCGGATTTCGCCTTGAATTGTGAATCAGGCGTGGAAATTTTAAATCGCGCTCAAGCGCTGGCCAAAGACATCGCTCCGAGCCTGTTTGAAAATAAGGTTTAAGGTTCAACATAATTTATGAAAGTTTTGATTCTCGCTGCTGGTTACGCCACCCGTCTTTATCCGCTCACTGAAAATCAGCCCAAGCCACTTTTGGAAGTCGCGGGCAAACCGATGATTGAATATGTGCTCGATAACATCGCGCCCATCGGCGGCATCGACTGCGTTTACGTGGTGACCAACGCGAAGTTCGCGGGGCATTTTCAAAAGTGGGCCGATGGCTATCGCGCAACGAAATCCAAACTCGAATTCAAAATCATCAACGACCATTCCACCGACGACTCCAACAAACTCGGGGCAATTGGCGACCTGCATCTCGTCGTGAAACAGGAAAATCTCCATGACGATTTGATCGTCGTCGCGGGCGATAATCTGTTCAGCGAAAGCCTCGAAGGTTTCGGGAAAGTTTGCCGCGAAAAAAATGCGCCCGTGCTCGGCGTTTACGATGTCGGTAGCCTCGATGAAATTAAGAAATACAATTCCATCTCCATCGACGGCGATGCGAAGATTACTTTCTTCGAGGAAAAACCGAAACAGCCCTCCAGCACCATCACAGGAATCGCGCTTTACTATTATCCAAAATCAACACTGCCGCTGATCAAGCAATACATCGCCGAAGGAAATAATCCCGACCAACCGGGGCGCTTGATTCAATGGCTTTACCCAAGAACTCCCGTTTACACCTGGGTTGTCCCCGGCCTTTGGTTCGACATCGGTTCCAAAGAGTCACTGGAACAAGCCAACCGCATTTTTTCCAGTGGCGAAGTTCTGACTGCGGCTCACGCGCATCGTTGAGTTCAACCCGAGTTTCGATGAGCGGCGGATAGCGTTCGCGAATCCATTTTCGATTTTGAAACAACCGAGCGACATCCCGCACCTGGCCTGTTTCTATTTGCGCTCGCAATGCAAGCATGAGCACCTCGCGGCGGCTCATTTGCGGGAGGTGGGGTTCGAAGCATTTTCGCCGCGCATCCGTTTCAAACGGCCAACCCGTCGCGGCATCTCGTGGGTCACGGAAGCCCTCTTTCCGACCTATCTTTTCGCGCGGCTCGATTGGCATCACTCCATGCGCCAGGTCCAACCTGCCTCCGGCGTGGCGGGGATCGTCCACTTCGGCAACATATGGCCAACCATTCCGGACGCGGACATTGCCGATCTACAGCAACAGTTCGGTGGATTGGAATTGCACGTCATCCATCAAGATCTGGCGCCCGGTGATGAGGTGAAAATTGCCAGTGGCTCTTTCCATGGCCTGACCGCCGCGATCGAACGCGTCTTGCCCAGCCAGGAACGAGTAAAGGTGTTGCTGAAATTTGTCGGACGCCAGACCACAGAGGAAATTGATCGGGCGCTTTTAATTTCCGAAAAATCTCCACGCCAGAAATTGTTCTAACCTCAATTTGTTTTGCAATAGAGCCTGTTTCAAAACCCGGAGGGCCACCATCAATGGCAGCATTAGGCGAGGCGCCTGACGGCTACCGCTTTCAATCCTTGGGTTACCTGGAGTTGCCGGAACCAAATTGGATCGCGGTATATTCCCGGGTTTCTTTTAGGCGGAAGCCAGCCTTTTGAATCTCTCGGGCAATCTCCGGCATGTGGGCCGCTCCCCAAGGCACAATGATGTTCTCCGTCTCTAAAAGCCGGGATTCCATCTCGCCCAAGAGGTGTCGATTGCGTTTCCTGAGAAGATCGTCAAAGAGTTGCTTCTCAAAATGAGGTGGCGGCGTGTAGCGGGTCAGTATCATTAACGATTGGTCGTTCACACCTTTTGCATGAACGAGCATGATCAGGTTGAGCAAATCAAGGGTGTTCGTGGAGAACTGCGAAACATCGATGTCTGCCCGCACCATTTCGCCCTGCACCGGGTTAAACTCCTTCTGTTGCTCGGCCAGGCCCAGGGAGGTAGCCATTCGTTGGTAGGTGATTTTATTCGTCAACAAATTCTGATCGTCGCTGACGCTTTCCATGAGAATGATCGAGTTGGTCGGGAACGATTGCGCGAGCTTCTGATAAAAAGCGGCATCGCCCACGTGCGCCATGGGAACCAACTGGATGGTCTTGCCGTCGTCGCGAACATATTTTCGCACGTAAACCTTCAAACCACCCAGACGCAAGGCCAGGAAGCCGTCACTGAAATGGTTCACCGCTGAAGCAGAGCAAACAGCGAAATAAATAATCACCACAGGCAGCAACACGAAAACATTAACGAACACAAAGACCGACAGGTTCAACCAGCTAAAGCGCCTCAGACCAAGCTGATTCTCCGCGACCAGTGGCCAACGAAATTTGAACTCACCCTGCGCCCACCAGAGAATACCAAAACCTAAGATGACCTGACAAACGGAGATGACCCACGACACCTGCTGAATCCGATCGAAGAAATAAATCGCGCACGGAACCACGAGAAGCCCGGCTACAAGATTAAAAAGTGCGATGGGCAGGAACAGGCGCTTGGGAATCATCGGCGTGAGTGCCATTAGGATGTAAACCGCGATGGCTAAGAGGATGGCGAAAAAGAACAGCATCCCCCGGATCGCCGCTAGTGCGTGAAGATTGAAAAAGAGAATTAAAGAATCATCCACCAGCGAAACGACTGCATCAGCCAAAAACAATCCAAGGCAAAGGCTCAACACGATGCGCATCGGTTGCACGAGGCCGGACTCGCGCGTTGGCTTCGGCGGGAGGGGCGGAGGCGCGCCGCCTGTCGGTGGAGTGCTGTTGGACGGTTGAGTATTTGAATCTTGTTGCATAGGTTCCATCATCGCATATCCCGCTGCTCAAGGTGAAACCGATGCAGCACCCGATGAAAAATCGGTGTAAGCAAAATGCCGGTTGCGGTAATAAAAACGACACCGGAAAAGAGCGCGTAAGCTGAAGCAAAGACCTTGGCAGCATCCGAAGGCAAAACATCGACCGGCCCCATGCCCGTGAGGATCATCGCGGCGTTGAGTAACGAGTCCACCCATTTGAGCTTCGCTACAAAGTGGTAGCCGAGAATGCCGAGCCCAAGTGAAAATCCGATCAGACCGATTGCGATCACAAACGCCAGCAAGAACCGATGGTAGAACGAGCGACCGTGATTTGCCGGTGGTTTGACCGAGGATTGGACTGCTGCGTTTGGCATCAGCGCGCTCCTTTTTCGATGGGCCCAACCGCAGATAAACCCATTGCGAAGAGGGCGGAACAACTCCAGTGTCGAGAGGTTGGTTTCATGCAACGATTCTACAGGCCTGAACCACGCTTGGAAGTGTAAAAACAGCAGGTTGGCCGGAGTCACCGCTCAGCGTGGGCGACGGGTAGGACGCGGCACTCCGCGCCCGCCGAAGCATGAAGTGCGACCAGAATAATAAAAAAGGCCGGTGGAAAGCCGGCCATTGTGAAAATATTCAGTGCCGTCCCCGAATGGTATTTTGAGTTAATGAACTTTGGCTGTCTCATAGCATCAATCGAAATTCGGCAAATAAGCTTGTTGAGGCGTGCCGAGGAAGTGGCCGCCACCGGCTATCCCATAGCATTCGAGGAGGCTGCTCAACTCCAATTTTTGCCACAGGGTCGAACGGATCAGCGCGAAGAGGCGGGTGAAGCTGTGGCCCCATTGGCTGAGGCAGGCGCAGAAGCGCAGCAGGAGATAAACCAACAGGGCGGTCCAGACCTGCCAGCGCACGGCGTGGGCGTTGTGGCCGAGAAAGTCGGCCAGTTGCAACGTCTGTTTGAGTTCTTTGAAGAAGACTTCAATGCTCCAGCGGCAGCGATAGAGGTCGGCAATGGTCTGGGCGCTCCACGTCACGTTATTGGTGAGGAAGACCATTTCGCAGAGTTCGCCGTCGACTTCGACCCGGGCGGTAACGCGGCGCAGTGGGAGGGGATAATCCGCCTTGACCGTCCCGGTCAGGACGACGAGGTCGTCGCGGAAAAGGTTTCCGTCCGGGCCGGTCTGAAGTTTACGTTCAACGCGACACTGAAGATTATCCTTGGCGCGGGTGACCCAGAACACCTCGCGCTTCGCCAGGTCGGCGAGATGGGCGAAGTCGAGGTAAGCCTTGTCGAAGATCACAATCTCCCCGGCTTGAATGCCCGCGCACACTTCCCGTGCCCGGAGGTTGTCGTGCTCGCCGGCCGTGTCCACCAGCGCAAACTGGGGCAGGAAGGTCTGGAGATTGAGCCGGACATGGCACTTGGCGGCGGCTTTACGCCGACGGTGTTTGGCCCAGTCCAGACAGCGGGCGACGAGATGGATGAGGGTCGAGTCCACGACGTGAATCACCCGTTTGGACCGGAAGGCAAACCGCGGCCGGTGGCGTGCTCCAAAAGCCGGTGACAAGGCCTGCAAGTGCGCGAGCATTTTCCAGAACAACTGTTCGGCCAGTTGCGGATCCCGCTCCCGGTTGGCATGGGACAGGCCGTTCTTGCTGGGCGGGGTGGCACCCCGAATCGCCGACAAGGGACCCGAGCGCAAGCGCAGGGCATCGCAAACATCATTGAGTCCCAGGCTGTGGGTCACTTGGGCGTAAAGCAGGCTGACGACATGACTCCACGGGCTGAAGGTTCGGGCTTGGGCCTCGCTGCCGGTGGCCCGCGCCAGTTGCGGCACCAGATGCGTCGGAATGAGATGTCGGGGCGGGTACAAAAGGAGACAAGCGCGCGTTCAAAAGGAGACAAGTATTTTGCCCAGGTGAGACCGTCCCTTGGTCGAGGGGGTGAGGAGGCCGGAGCGTAGCGGAGGCCGGCGAAGCCCCTCGACCAAGGGACGGTTTCGGGTTCATGCTGAACTGTGAAAAAAACAACTCGCCAAACGCCTGACCACTCCCTTGCTCCAACATCTCCTCCAACAGTTTAACGACGGGCAAATCGACGGCACGGAAGCCGCCCACCTCCTCCAGATCAGCCGCGCGCACCTTTACCGGCTCCGCACCCGCTGGCTCCAAAATCCTTCGGCCTTCAAGCCGCATCTCTCCGGTGGCGACCACTGGCCCGATTGGCCACCGGACGCGCGCCAGTTCCTCCAAGAGTTTGTCCCGTTGCAAAAGCCGCCCAACTTCCAACTGGTGGCCGATGAACTGGCCAGCCGCTTCGGTTTCCAGCGCCATCGGCACTCGGTCGCCACTTTTGTCCGCACGCATTTTCCCAACCTGATCGGTCAGCCCGAACCGCACCCCAAAGCCCGCCGCCGCTGGGAACGCGCCCGCTTGGGCGAACTCTGGCAGCACGATTCCTCCATCCACCAGTGGTGGCCGGCCGCCGCCAAGCAAACCCTGCTCTTGACCGTCGATGATCATTCCCGAAAACTTTTGGGCGCAGTCTTTGTCCCCACGGATACGACCTGGAATCACTTCGAGCATTTTCGCCGGCTCTTTCTCCAGCACCACTTGCCCTTGGTCGTCTACACCGATGGCCTCAGCCTCTTTGGCCATGATTCCATGGCCGATGACCGCGATCCCTGTTCGGAGTTCCAACGCGCCTTCTCCGCCTTGGGCGTGACCCATCTGGTCGCCCCCAGCCCGCAAGCCAAAGGCAAAATCGAAGGCCGCTTTGGCACCCTGCAACAGCGCCTAGTCGCGCTCCTGGCTTACGAACGCGTCGGCGATTACCCCTCCGCGCAAGTCGTCTTGGACCGCCAGCTCGCCCACCAAAATGCCACCGTCTGCCGCACCACCGGACACAGCCCCAATGCGGCTTGGGACCAGGCGCTGGCGGAGCAGCGCACGGGGATCCGTCCCTGTCCGCCCGCCGCCCTGTTGAATCTGCATCTGGCCCTCCATTTGCGCCGCCGGGTCAACGCCGATCACCAGATCGATTTCTTGGGACGGAGCTGGCCCCTGGCGCCAACCAAACGCGCGACCGTTACCCTGATCGATCATCCGCTCCGCCAGTTCTGGGCCGTCGCAGAGCCGCCACGGCCACCGCAAAATAACTGGCCCGAAATATTGGGAAGTTACTCGCTTTGACGTGTCTCCTTTTGAACGCGCGCAGAAATCTCCTTTTGAACTCCCGCCGACACGTATCTGTTCAACACTAATGGAACCTTGCTGATCACCTTCACCAATCCCACGCCGGCGGCCAGCGACTTATTCGGTTTGTCGGTGGCAGCGCTGGGCAGCGACCGAGTATTGATCGGCGCGCCGGGTGACGATACGGGCGCGACCGATGCAGGAACAGTTTACCTTTTCGCCACCAATGGGACGCTGCTGACTACATTCACCAATCCCACGTCGGCATCCGCTTCCTTCGGTTGGTCCGTGGCGGCGGTCGGTGCCGACCGCGTGCTGATCGGCGCGTATCACAACGACACCGGGGCGAACAATGCGGGAGCAGCGTATCTATTCAGCACCAACGGAACTTTGCTTTTCACCTTTACTAATCCCACGCCGGCAGCCAACGACGAATTCGCTTATTCCGTGGTGGGGCTGGGAACCGACCGCATGGTGGTCGGCGCGCGATACGACAGCACGGTGGAGGACTATTCAGGAGCGGCGTATGTCTTCGCCATGGAGTCCTACTCCTCAGGCATAATCGCAGACAGCGTGCGGGCCAGGTCGATCACCACCGCACAGCTCGCCGATAGCGCCGTCACCGCCGCCAAACTGGCGGACGGGGCGGTAACAGCCAATAAATTGGAATCATCCATAGGCCTGTGGACTGCCTCGGGCTCAGACATATATTTCGCGGGCCGCTACGTTGGCATCGGCACGACGTCTCCTGAGGCGGCGCTGCACCTTGCTGGGCAGGACGCGGTGCAATTGCGCCTTCAGAACAGCATCAATAACTCTTATTGGAATATCTACAGTGAAAGTTATCTGAACTCCAGCAATCTTCTGTTCATATCTGGCCTGGGCGGCTATGCCTACTTTCGTGCCACTGATGGCGCTTACTTCAACGCTTCCGATGCGCGCTTGAAACGCGATGTTGCGCCAATGGACGGAATTCTGGATCGCGTGCTGGAACTGCGGCCCGTGACTTACCGTTTGCGCGCCGACTCAGAAAGCGGGCCCCAAACTTTTGGTCTGATCGCGCAAGAAGTGGAAACGCTTTTCCCAGAGGTTGTCGGGGATTGCCATGGCATGAAGGCACTATCCTATTCGGAATTGGTGCCCGTCACCATCCGCGCCATCCAGGAATTGAACCAAAAGCTAACCCAGGAACTCCAACAGAAGCGAGCGGAGATCACCGAGTTGAGGGTCAGGAATGAAGCATTAGAGAGGCGGCTGGATCGGCTGGAGCAACTTGAATCTCACCGCAGCTCAAAGTGAGTGAAGTGGATTCTCAGTTATCCGTTGCCGCTGCCATCCACAATCAAGGCTTTGTAACGTCCGCTGAACAAATGATCGGACAGTTTGTGGCAGCGATTGAATCGCGCGGTGTAGGTGCTCAAGAACCAGCGCGTCCCGGTGACGAGATTGGCGTTGGGCGGCTCGACGAACACGCTTTTGTTCACGAACGGAATTCTGAGAGGCATCCAATAAATGAATATGAAAACACGAACAATTCTCCTCGCCTTCCTGCTACTGGTCGCGGGCGCATTGAATGCACGCGCCCAAAGCTATTCGATTGACTGGTTCACCATTGACGGCGGCGGCGGCGGCACGAGCACGGGCGGCGTGTATTCCGTCAGCGGCACCATCGGCCAGCCGGACGCAGGTGGGCCGATGACCAACGGGCAGTATTCGTTGACCGGCGGTTTCTGGGCCTTGCCGCAAGCGGTGCAATCGGTTGGCGCGCCCACGCTGTCGATTGTTCCGGCCACGCCAGGTAACGCCACGATATCGTGGACTCCGGGCACGTCGGGTTTCGTGTTGCAGGAAACGTGGAGTCTCTCACCGGCGAATTGGACAAATTCTGTGAGCGGCGCAACCAACCCCGTCATCGTACCGGTGATGGCACCGACGAAGTTCTATCGGCTGAACAAACCGTGATGTTGCGCGGCGCGCTCAAATCTTCGTAGCAGCCGACGTGTGGAGGCTGTGATTGAATTTGAATACAGCGGAACAGAATGAGCCTCCTCACGTCGGCTGCTACGGGGGGTGGTTGCAAACGTCTCCGCCAGCGCCACGGCTTTGAGCATGGCCTTGCTCTTGTTCACCGTTTCCTGAAATTTCTCCTCCGGTTGGGAGTTGTTCACCTAGCTGCCGCCACTTTGGTGGGGCGAGGTGAACGACCAGCCGGTTCGCGCGGAATTGAGCCGATTCTTCCCCACTCACTGACGATTCAGCCGGTAGAACTTCCCGGCTTTGGCAGTGTCCACGTCACGGGATTCAACTCGCCGCTTGATGCGTTGCTCCAATTTCCGGTCGTGAGGTTGGTGCGGTCTTGCAACAGCAAGCCAAACGTCGGTGGAGTCCAACTGACAATGGCGTTTGTTGCGTTGCTGGCGACGATGGCGAGTGTGGGGATCGTCAGCACGCCGACCTCCGCCTTCGGCTTCGCGCCTTGCGGGCCGCCGTGGTGGAGACGCACGCTCAAGGCGGGGGCGGAAGCAGCTCCATGCCGTATTTGGGCGCAACGGCCATCAGCCTCTCAATGTCTGCGAGCGTCACAGGCGCGGGCGGTGAATCAAAGGACGGCACGGGCTGGGCGAATTCGGCCATGAATTTTTCAAAGCCCGGCGGAGTGACGTGGATCAGCATCCGGGCCGGAGCGTTGCTCTCGTTTTGAAAAGCGTGTGGAATCCCGCGCGGCCCTTGGATAAACGTGCCAGCGTTGGCGATCACTTTCTGGTCGCCCAACGTGAAGGTGATTTCACCTTCGAGCACAAAGAACGATTCGTCCTCGCGATGATGGATATGCGGCGGCGGTCCGCCCCCCGGCAGCACGCGCGCTTCGCTCAGGACGTAAACGCCGCCGGTCTGCTCGCCGGTGGCGAGCATGCGATAGACATCGCCGACCGCAGAGAGCGCCGGACCTTCGCCCGGTCCAGTGCTGATGATTTGAACAGTTGAAGACATGCGCTCAGGCTCTCTATTCCCGGAGGGCTGTCAAGATTTCCGCCACTGCTTCGCGCCTTGTGGGCCCCGCACCATCACGGAGACACCAACAACCGGTAAAACTCTGCCGCTTTGTTCAAGTTGTGTGTGGCGGTGAAGACGGTGTTGCTGCCGGTGATGGAACTGCCGAGGTTCGACCAGACAGCAAAGAGGTTCGTAGAGGTTTGCAGTTGGAAGTGGAAGCCGGTTTTCAGCCACGCGTTGAGCGCGATTTGCGCGGGGCTGGTGCGGGTGATGGTGAGTTGCGGCGCGGCGCTCACTTCGAGCACGAGGCGCGTCGGGTCGCGCGGGATGGTGACGGACGGAAGCGTGACCAGAGCGTTAGGGTCGGTCGTGCCGACGCCGCTTTGGACGATGACGCCGTTCGTCAGGCTCGCGGCCCAGAGGTAGCCCGCGCCGGCGGCGGGCAGAAATTGCTGCGGCTTGCGGATGCAGATGTCGGCGGTGAGGCTCGCGTAGGGGCACACGTCCACGGCAGCGTAGCCGCTGTTTGTGCCGACGACGAAGACGGTGCATTGCCAGTTCGTCGGCGTGTCCAAGATGTTTGTCTGCCAGTCGAAGTAGCCGCCCCATGTGCCGTGGTCGTCGGAGTTGGTCGTGCTGCCAGTCGTGCCGTCGCCGGGATTGCCGTGGTTGGGAAAATTTTGCAGATGGAAGAACGCGGGGAACGACTGGTCGGCGCGATAGCGGGTCAGGTTGCGCACATCGTCGCGCAGGGTTTGCAGCGCGAGCGTGGTGAGGTTGCTGGAGTTGGCCCAGTAATCGAGCCATTGGTTCATGCCGTGCTGCCGCATGTCCCAGTAAAAATGCAGGCCCGTTCCCGTGTCATCGCCAAAGCGGATTTCGCGGACCATGTCTGCGCCCCAGTGCATGGCCGGGTTCAGGTCGTTCTTTCCGTTGAAGACGCGCGTGAACGGCAGGTCGCGCGGCACAGCCACGCGGTTGGTGAAATACATCAGCTCGACGAGATGCACCGGCTGGCCGAGATGGTTCGTCAGCGTGATGGGCAGGTTCAAGTTGTCGTCGCCCTGCCGCGCCACGATGTCCGCTGAACCGAAATAGCGCATCCCGCAATTGAACAATTCCAGCGCCGAGACGCGGTCGGGAAATGCGCGTGTGAACATCTGCGCGCCCATCGAGCCGTTGCTGTGTCCGAGCGCAGAAACCCGATGCGTGTCCACCTGGGCGTGCGCGATGAGCCAGTCAAGCACCCAGACGATGCGGCGTTGGGTGTAGTTCACGATCGTTTCGTCGGCGGGCGGATTGTAGGCGGAGAAATCCGCCGAGGCGGATTCATCGAGATTGGTGATGGTCAGGTTCGCAAACGGATCAAAGCTGCGGACGTAACCGAGCCAGCGCGAGTTGTGCGCGAGCGGCGTGCCGTTGAACAGGCTGACCACTTCGTCGTCGAAGGCCACCACATAGCTCTCGTTGGGGATCACGTTAATGGCGCGCACGGTCGGGTTGTTTGGCAGCCATTCGATGGCATCGCCGTCCGAGCCGTGGAAACAGATCGTGGCCGGCCACGGCCCGCTGCCCGGAAGGCCGCCGTTGGGTTCGACGGTCAAAAACAAATAGGGCGAACCGCGCCGCGCTGAATTCGCCAGGATCGGAAAATCCGGTCGCCCGGAAATTTCATCCTGCGCCCCATCCGCCCACAGAATGTAAAAGCTCACCGGATGACCGGTCGTGGAGTTCGCGCGAATTTGCAGCTGCGGCTGCGGCGGATCGTTCGTAGCGAAATTCGCCGTGAAGAGCGCCGTCCGCCGCGCTGGCGACACGGTGGCGTCGCCCCACGGAGTGACCGCGAAGTAACCGGCAAGATTGGTCCGCACCGTCACGACGAACAACCCCTCGTTCGTCGCCAGTTGATAAGCGCCGACGCCCGCCATGGGAATGACGAAACCCGTCAGCGCATTCGAACCATACGCCACCTGGGTTTCGTGCAGCAGTCGCGAGGCGAAGACTTCCATCGGAAAAAGCCGCTCACTCAAAACCGCCTGCGCAGTATTGGTGAAAACCGCCGGTGAAAACCAGAGCGCGAACGTGTTGCTCGCTGCGATACTCGCGGGGTCAGCCTGAAACACCACGAACACCTGGCCGTTCGTGTAGGTGGCGCGGACATTCGTCTGCGCAGCGGCGGAGAAACCGATTGCCAGCAGCGACAAACAAGACAAAACGTTTCTTAAAGTTTTCATGCTTGTGCGCCAAGCATAGCAAATCCCTGCCGGAAGAAAATAGTTCGTTCACGCCCGCCGCTCTTTGATGCTCGCCAGAATATCCGCCACGACTTCCGCCTTCGGCTTCGCGTCGGGCGGGCCGCCGTGGTGCAGGCGCACGCTCACTGCGCCGGTCCCGCGACTGCGGGATCGCGACCGCCGATAGCCAGCCGTAGCCGACGACGTGAGGAGGCGGGAAACTTTGCTCCCGTTCCGCGTTGGAAATCTTCGCCTTGAACGGCGTGGCGCTGAAATCCGAATCCACACGCACCATGTTCGCGCGGAGTTCGTTCACGATGGGCTGGGCGTAATCAATTAATGCCGCGTCGTCGTTGAGCGTGATGACACGCACCTGATCCGGCGCGAGCCAGAGCGGGAAGTTGGTGCACCGTCAGAAAGTCAGCCGGAAGAAACGGTTCGAAGCGCTAAAATTGTTCGTCACGACAAAATTGCCGCCGGTGTTACCGATCGGGCCGGCGAAATTAACCCAAGCGTTGCTGGCAAGCGTTGAGGCCGACTGAAGCGAATAGCAGCCAAAGATGTTCGACCACGCGACGGTGATATTCGTGCCGGAATTCAAAACGGTGAGCGACGGCGGCGTCCCGACAACTACCGTCACCTTGAACGTGCAAAAGCTCGTATTGCCCGCCGTGTCACGGGCGGTGAGTGTCACCGTGTTGGTGCCGACCGGAAAGGTTGAGCCGGACGCCGGATTGGTCGTCATATTCGCCAGCGCCAGATTATCGGCGACCGAAACGGTGAAGTTCGCCACTGCGGGACAATTGCCATTCGCGGCAACGGTGAGGTTGCTCGAACAGGTGACCGTGGGCGCGACCAGATCAATGGTGTAAACCTGTCCGGTAAACGAAAGGTTCGCGATGCTGGCGGAAATGCCCGAACCGTTCACCATGTTTAAGCCAAGCGTGCCGCTGCCGCTGCCGGTGCTGGCGGTCACCGTCCATTGCGTCGCGGGTGCGCCGCCGACTGCGGTGACTGAAGTAATCACGGGCGAACCACCAAGACCCGTATTGATCATGTTGAAATTTCCCGCGACTACTCCGCTGATGGCGTTGGTGAACGTGACCGTCCATTGCACGGAAGCCAAATTTGTCGGCGTGGCGAAAACGCGGTTGATGGAACTGACGCCGGTGGGAATCGTGATCAGGGCCGGCGCGGCTTGACTGTCCACGACCGCATCCGCGTTGCCCACACCAACGGCGTTGGCGGTGAACATTGCCGTCGCCGTGCCGGAAGACTGAATGGATGTTTGCGCCGCAGACAAGCTGCCGCGCACGGCGTTGTTAAAGGTGACGGGCGCACCGGTTAATGCCGACAGATTGGCGGCGGCGATGGCTGTGCCTGCCGAGTTGGTAAGAAACGAAGCGGTCAACGTCGTGGCATTGGGAACGAAGAGGGTGTTTGGATTTGCCGTGTGCGTGAGATGTAGCCACGGCGTGAAGGTCACGATGCCCGAGACCAGCCCCGCTGGCGCGTGAGTTCCCCACCAGTTATTCTGCGCGGAGACTGTGCCGGCAGCTTGTGACAGGCCGCTGCCAGTCGACGCGGTGTTGCCGACAATGCGATTGAAGGTGGCTGTCAGCGTGCTGCCCTCGGCCCGCACGCCGCCGCCAGCGGTGACGGCGGAGTTGTTGCGGATGGTATTCTTTTCCAGGCTCACGGTCACGGCGTTGGGCGGAGAGAGACAAATCCCGCCGCCGGTGCTGGCGGTCGCGTTGCCCGCAATGGTGCAGCCACGAACGGTCACGCTGCTCGCAATGTTGTATGAGTGACGCACGTTCACCCCGCCGCCCTGCGCCCCCGTGCCGCCGAGTCCGGTCGTCGTGTTGTTTGTGATGGCGCAGTTTTCGATGATTACATTGTGGCTGTCGGAAAAAAGATTGAAGCCGCCGCCCGTCGTCTTCGCCTTGTTGCTAGCGATGGTGCAGCCGGAAAAAATCACGATGCCACGGTTGACTGTGCCCGGTGCCGGGTCGCCGGGCAGAAACGAAGTCCCGCTGTCAATGTTCACGCCGCCGCCATAACTGTTCACGTTTTCGTTGCCGCTGATGACGCAATTGGTGAACGACACAAAATTTCCTGTGCCCGTCAGAAACACATCCACGCCGCCGCCGGTGTAGGCGAAATCCGGATTGCCATCGGGGACGGTATTGCGGCCATAACGAATCGTGACGCCATTGATGTTCACAGTCAGGTTGGTGAATGTCCCGTCCTGATTGATGCCGATGACCTTGTCCCCGATGCTGCCGGTGAAGGCGGCGTCGCTCGCGCCCTGGATGATGGTAGTGCTCGCGCCCGCGCCGTTGAGCGTGAGGCTGCCATTAATGTCGAGGTCGCCATTTTGGCACGTCGCGTCATTGCCCGCGCGTGTCAGCGTGTAAGTGCCTGCCGGCAGCGTGATGACGTCCGCTCCGGCGAGCGCGTTGGCGCGCTGAATCGCCGAGCGAATCGTGATGACGCCCGCACCAAGTGTAGAGTCCGCGCTGACCCCAGGATTCACCGCCGCCGCATCGGCAGTGTTATTGACTACAATCGTCATTGCCTGCAACGAGTGGGTGAGTAAAACGCTTCCAAGCAAAAACGCCGTCAATGCATTAAACAGAGAAAATTTCATGAATGACTTGGTCTCGAATTTGAATCTTTAATCTCATCTACGAGGACGGAATTCAAGAAAATTACCAAGCTAATCAGCAAAGTTCCTGTGACAATGCTGGCGGACAAATTCCTCACGCCCTCCGCTCTTTGACACTCGCCAAAATATTCGCCACCAGTTCCGCCTTCGGCTTCGCGCCTTGCGGGCCGCCGTGGTGGAGACGGACGCTCACCGCGCCAGCTTCCATGTCGCGACCGCCGACGACTGCCGCGCCGAAGCGTAGCAAAGGCAGGTGACCAGTCCCGCGACTGCGGGATGGACGCGCAGTTGTTCCGCGTTGGAGATTTTCGCCTTGAATGAAGTGGCGCTGAAGAAGTTGCGCACTGCTTGATCGTTCAGAACGACAGCCGATAGAAGCGGTTGGTGAACGCGGCGCTGTTGGTCACGAAAATTTTCCCGCTGTTCGTCGCAAACGGGCCGGGATAGAGGCTCCAACTGTTGCTCGCCAGCAAGGGCGCGGTTTGCAGCGCGTAACAGTCATACACGTTCGTCCACGAGACGACGACGTTGGTGTCGCTGCGCACGATGCTCAATTGCGGCGCGGCTCCGGCCACGACCGTCACCTTAAACGTGCAGAAGTTCGTGTTGCCCGCCGTATCGCGCGCCGTGAGTGTCACTGTATTTGTGCCGACCGGAAAGGTTGAGCCGGACGCCGGATTGGTGGTCGTGTTCGCGAGCGCAAGATTATCGCTGACCGAGACGGTGAAGTTCACCACGGCGGGACAATTGCCGTTCGCGGTAATCGTAAGGTTGCTCGAACAAGTGACCGTGGGCGCGATCTGATCAATCGTGTAAACTTGTCCCGTGAACGGAACATTAACGATGCTGAAGGACACGCCCGTGCCGTTGGCCATGTTCAAACCCAACGTGCCTGCGCCACTGCCAGTGCTCGCGGCGACTGTCCAGGAAGTTGCAGGCGCACCGCCGACGGACGTGACGGAAGTGATTGCGGGCGCACCACCGAGCCCGCTGTTCACCAAGCTGAAATTTCCCGCCGCCACGCCGCTGACGGCGTTGGAAAACGTCACCGTCCACTGCACGGAAGTCAAATTCGTCGGCGTCGTCTGAATGCGATTGATTGAAGCGACGCCGCTGGTGGGAACTGTGATCGTGATCGCGGCGGTGGCCGTCTGGCTGTCCGCGACCGCATCCGCGCTGCCGGCTCCGGCACTCGTGGACGTGAAGGTCGCCGTGGCCTGACCGTTCACGAGCTGCGTGCCCGCGCCGGAGAGCGTGCCTCGGACGGGATTACCGAAGCTGGTTGAAAAACTTGGCAAGCCGGTCAGACTGGCCGCCGAAATGGAGCCGCCCGAGTTCAAGCCGAGAAGGTCCGCAGTCAAAGTCGCCGTGCCCCCGACTGAAATCGAATTCGGGCTGGCGTTGTGGCGAAGCTGCAACCATTGGGTCGGCACGATTTGCGACACATCAAACGCCGCCGGGCCGGCGTTCACGCCCCACCAGTTTTGATCCACGAAGACATTGGCACTGGTCAACGTGCCGGCACCGAAGCCGATCACTTTTCCGGTCGTCGCGCCAGGCACAATGTTCGGCGAGAGGTTGCCGATGAACCGGCAGAAATGCACGTTGAGCGACTGTCCGTTCACGCCGGAGATCGCCCCGCCGCCAAACACGGTGTCGCTGCATTTGTTGTTGATGAAGGTGGACGTGGAAATGTTGTAGATGCCGCCGGTGCCGGTTCCCGTGACATTCACCGCCCCGCCCGCCGTGCCGGACGTGTTGTTCGTAAAAGTGCAGCCGACGATGTTCACCGCGCCGATGCCGGCGTAGTTCACCGCGCCGCCCGCCGCGCCGGTAGCGGTGTTGTTTTTGAATATGCAATTCGTGATGTTGAGATCGTGGCTCGCGCTGCCGGAACTCTGCGAGATGGCGCCGCCGAGGCTGGGAGAGGTGTTGCCGTCGAAGACACAGTTCACCAGCGCCGTGATGTCACCCGAACGGCCCGTGAGGATCGCCCCGCCGCTCGCACTGATAATGTTGCCGCCTTTGACAGTCACGCCCGTCAAATTGAAGGTGATGCTGCCCGCGAGATTGATGGGATGAGCGTCAAAGATCCGATCAATGCCGGTGGTTTGCTGGATCGTGGTGCTGCCCGCGCCCGCGCCTTGCACCGTCAGCGTGTTGCGTCCGCTCGTCGGGGCCAGCACGTCGAGGTCGCCGATGAGGGCGTTGCCCGCACTCGCCGTCTCGCCCGTGCCCGCAATCGAGAGCACGTAAGTTCCTGCGCCGAGAATGATCGTGTTCGCACCGCCCGCCGCGCTGGTCGCCGCGTTCGCCGCGATCACTGCCGAGCGCAGCGTGATGACATTTCCCTGATCGGTGATCTGCCCCGCCGCATTTACGACGGCGGTGCTGGAGATTGCGGTGTCGGCTGTCGTGGTGGGTGTAAAAGTGGCGGCGCGCAATACGGCCGTCGTGCAAAAAGACAGGAGCGCGGCGAGCGCGGTGAGGTGGGAGAGTCGCGATGTTTTCATATCCAGGTGACTTGGTTGACTTGATTGTTTACGCCCTTCGCTCCTTAATGCTAGCCAAAATATCCGCCACGACCTCCGCCCGCCGTGGTGGAGACGCACGCTCACCGCGCCTGTTTCCATGTCGCGGCCGCCGATGACCAGCATCGTGTGGACGCGCAATTGTTCCGCGTTGGAGATCTTTGCCTTGAACGGCGTGGCGCTGAAATCGGAATCCACACGCACCATGTTCGCGCGGAGTTCGTTCACGATGGGTTGGGCGTAATCAATCAGCGCCGCAACGTCGTGGAGCGTGATGACGTGCGCCGGGCGGCGGCGATAAAATTCGCCGTGATCGACGAATGGCTTCCTTCACTCCGGGCAACACCGATGACAAGCGATGGCGGCGCAGGGCGGAGGGGCAGAAGTCTCAGGCGCGGACCGGCAAGGCAAGCAAGCTGGCTCGAGACCAGCGCAACGCCACGGCCACTTTCGACGGCGGCAATCAGACTCGTAACACTGTCGTGTTCCTCGACGATTTCCGGCGCGGTCAGCGGCGGCGTAAACAGGTCGGAGAGCCACTCATGGTAGTTGGGATAGTCCGCGAGGGTGAAGGCGATGAGGCGTTCGCGGGCGATGTCCTTTAACCCCACCGCGCGCCGCCGCGCCAGCGGGTGCGCTGGATGCACCGCCACGTTCACGGGGAATCGGCGCAATTCCTCGAACACCAAGCCGGCCATAAGCTTTGGCGACATCTGCACCAGCAGTGCGACGTGCAATTTACCGTCGCGCAACCCGCGCAGCATTTCCTGCGAAGAAAGATCGTGCAGCGTCACCCGCACGCCGGGAGTGCTTTCCTGAAACAATCTCAACGTGCGCGGCAGTAATTCCACGGTCAGCGAGGGCGCGTAGGCCACATGAATTTCGCCGCGCTGCCCGCTGGCGGCAGCCTTGACCATCTGCACCGCCTCGTCAGCACGTTGCAAAATAGCCTGGCATTCGAGCTGAAACACCTTTCCCGCCTCGGTCAATCGCACCGCCTTCGCGCCACGCGCCAAAAGCGCGACGCCCAGTTCGCTTTCGAGATCGCGAATTTGACGGCTCAAAGAGGGTTGTGAAACGTGCAGCTTCGCCGCCGCGCGAGTGACATTCTGTTCGTCCGCCACGGCGGCGAAATAGCGAAGGTGGCGGAGTTCCATCGCGGCCAAGCATATCCGGTGGGCATGGCGAGCCAAGGAACAAAGCATTTCCCGACGGGCAAGCCAGTGGCTACGCTCTTGACATGCTAACAAATGCAACAGCCACCTCCTGGCAACGCGTCGGCTCGCTCGATGAGTTGCGCAAACGCGAACTGCAACCGGTCATCGTCGGCGGCAAGCCGCTCGCGCTCTCATTCAAGGATGGCAAGTTCGGCGCGGTGGCCGGACGCTGTCTTCATGCGGGCGGACCGCTCGGCGACGGGAAGTTGAACGGCGAAGCCATCGTCTGCCCGTGGCACGGCTGGAGTTTCAACCGTTGCGATGGCAAGTCGGCCAAGGGTTATCCCATCGCCGTCGCTGCGTATGAGTTGCAGGAGGACGACGGCGCGTTGTGGGTGCGCTTCGACACCGCCACGCCCGCCCAAGCGCCGCAACGCGAGCCGCATCGGCTGGCCCGTCCGGTCAAGCGCGAGGCCGGCCCGATTCGCGTGTTCGGACTTTCCACCACCGGTATGGACGCGGAATCCCCGCGCTACTCCACTTCGGATGATTTGTTGACCGAGGCGCTCACTCATGCGCGCGGTGCGCTCGGTTGCGAAACGAACCTCATCAAGCTGGCCGAGACGAAGTTCAAGCACTGCGAAGGTTATTACTCGAAAGCCGCCCACGCCTGCACCTGGCCCTGCACGCTCACGCAGATGGACGACGAGGATGAACTCGAGCCGGTCTATGAGGCGCTGGTGCATTGGGCCGACGTGGTGCTCGTGGCCACGCCGATTCGCTGGGGTGCGGCCAGCTCGCTCTACTTCAAACTGGCCGAACGCCTGAACTGCGTGCAGAACCAGGTCACGCTCAACGATGTCGCACTCATCCAGAAGAAGGTCGCCTCGTTCATCATCACCGGCGGGCAGGACAACGTGCAGGGCGTGGCCGGGCAGATGCTGGCGTTCTTCAGCGAGTTGGGTTTCACCTTCCCGCAATTCCCGTTCGTCGCGCACAGCCGCGGCTGGACGGCGGAGGACATGGAAAACAACACGCGCTTCGTGCAGACCGACGCGCATCTGCGCGAAGGCACTCGCGAACTCGTCGCGCGCGCAGTCACGACCGCGCGCGGGCTGCTCGCTGCCGGAGAGACTCCCAGAGCGATCTCGCGCGGCGGCAGGAAAGCCAGTGCCGCGTCGAAGTAGAATGGAAGCGCACGGGAAAGCTTCCAACGACGCTATGCCCTTCGCTCCCGGATGCCCGCCAAAATCTCTGCGATGACCTCCCCCTTCGGCTTCGCGCCTTGCGGGCCGCCGTGGTGGAGACGCACGCTCACCGCGCCGCAGGCGGAGCGCGGAGCATTGCTCCGCGAGTTCCCTTGTGATTCAATCGAATCACGCAGAGCAATGCTCTGCGCTCCGATGGAAAAACCGCCTCAATCCAAACGCAAACACCTGCGCCAACTCATCGCCAGCAAGAAGGAGTGGAGCGAGCCGGAGCCGGACGACGCCAAAGCCAAGGGTTTCAAAGGCTGGCATGAGCGCGGTTACCTGCCGCACTGCGACCAGCCAGGACTCACGCAATTCATCACATTTCGACTGTGGGATTCCATGCCAGCCTCACGACGCGGGGAGTGGGAACACCTCCTGTCCATCGCCGAGCGGAGCGATGCTCCGCGCTCCGGAGCGTCGGACGACGCCCCAGCAGCCGGAGCGCGAAGCATTGCTTCGCCCGCATCGGAAGCCGCCGGAACGTGGAGCATTGCTCCGCAAGATGCCAAAGCCGAAGCCCGCCGTGCCGCCGCCCGCGAGCAGCGGACAAAGCTGGAAGACTATTTGGATCGTGGCCTCGGCGAATGTTACCTCCGCGACCCACGCATCGCCACCTTGATGGGAACCACGCTGCGCCATCACCACGGCACGCGGTTTGAATTGCTGGCGTGGGTCGTGATGCCCAACCACGTTCATGCGTTGATTGAAGTCGGGCAAACACCGCTTTCCAAAATCATCCAGAACTGGAAATCCATTTCGGCGGTGGCGGCGAACAAGCTGCTGGGGCGGTCAGGCGATTTCTGGCAGTTGGATTATTGGGACACCTTCATGCGCGAAGCGGAGCAAACGCGCAAAGCCATCCGCTACATTGAAAATAATCCCGTGAAGTCGAAGCTCTGCCGCGCGCCGGAGGAATGGCCTTTCAGCAGCGCCCGCTTCCGCGATGCCCAACGCGCGATTTGAAAGTGCCGTCCACCTGACGGAGCGCGAAGCATTGCTTCGCCAGTTTCAGCCCGCTTGTTCTGGTTTCAGAAACTCGCGGAGCAATGCTCCGCGCTCCGTTCGCTACGCCCTTCGCTCTTTGATGCTCGCCAAAATGTCCGCCACGACTTCCGCCTTCGGTTTCGCGCCTTGCGGGCCGCCGTGGTGGAGGCGCACGCTCACCGCGCCGGATTCCATGTCGCGTCCGCCAATGACCAGCATCGTGTGGACGCGCAATTGTTCCGCGTTGGAAATCTTCGCCTTGAACGGCGTGGCGCTGAAATCCGAATCCACGCGCACCATGTTCGCGCGGAGTTCGTTCACAATGGGCTGGGCGTAATCAATCAACGCCGCGTCATCGTTGAGCGTGATGAGGCGCACCTGATCCGGCGCGAGCCAGAGCGGGAAGTTGCCGGCGTAATGTTCGATCAGGAATCCGATGAAACGTTCGTGCGTACCGAGCGGCGCGCGATGGATGCACAACGGCGTTTTCTCGGAATTATCTTTGTCGCGATATTTCAAGCCGAACTTCGCGGGCACGGCGAAATCCACCTGGTTGGTCGCAATCGTGAATTCGCGGCCGATGGCGCTCCAGACCTGCACGTCGATTTTCGGTCCGTAAAACGCGGCTTCGTTGGCGACTTCCACAAAGTTGATGCCGGAATCGATCAACACTTTGCGCACCATGTCCTCGGTTTTTTTCCACAATTCCGGTTCGTTGACGTATTTTTTGCCCAGTCCTTCGGGCGACGAGGTGCTGAAACGCATCTGATATTTTTCCAATCCGAAGATTTTAAAATATTTCAGATACATGTCGTTGACGGCGCGAAACTCCTCCGCGAACTGGTCTTCGGTGCAATAAATGTGGGCGTCGTTCATGTTGAGCGAGCGCACGCGCATGAGGCCGAACAACTCGCCGGATTGTTCATAGCGATAGCAGGTGCCGTATTCGGCCAGGCGCAACGGCAGGTCGCGATAACTGTGCGGTTCCGCCGCAAAAATGCGGTGGTGATGCGGGCAGTTCATGGCTTTGAGGTAATAGCGGTCTGGTTCAGGAAAATACGAATCCACCAAATCTGACAACAAATTTGCCTTAGCAGTTTTCGCCAACAAATCTTTATGCTCTGGATTTTCGTAAAGATTATTTAGGTATTTACTGAACGCCACTGCCTCTTCTTCCGTTTTTGGCAGTTCGTCTGGAAGGAATGGATCAATCACTTTGTGCAATTGAGTTTTCGCTTCTACGCGCGTGCCTTCTGATTTTTCCCAGCGTGTTTTTTCTTCACCTTCAAGCCGCAATTCCATCGGCGGAAACATCGACTCTGCGTAATACGGAAGGTGGCCGCTCGTTTTATACATTTTCTCGCGCGCAATGTGCGGCGTCTTCACGCGCACATAACCCGCCTGAAATTCCGTTTCCTTCGCGAGCTTTTCCAATTCCTCCAAAATCGCCGTTCCTTTCGGCAACCAGAGCGGCAGACCGGGCCCGACAAATTCCGTGTCGATGGCGAACAAGCCCATCTCCGTCCCGATTTTCCGGTGATCGCGTTTCTTCGCCTCTTCCAACATCGTGAAGTAGGCGTCCATCTCGGTTTTGTTTTTGAACGCGGTACCGTAAATGCGCTGAAGCTGCGGATTTTTTTCGTCGCCTTTGTAGTAGGCGCTGGCGACGTGCGTGAGCTTGAACGCGCCAATGTTGCCCGTGCGCATCACGTGCGGCCCGGCGCAGAGATCAATGAAATCGCCGTTCTTGAAATAAGAAATCGGCTCGTTCTCGGGAATGTTCTGAACAATATCGAGTTTGAACTTCGATGGCGTGCCGCGTTCACCAAGCGCCGCGAGCTTTCCCGATTTCGCATCCGCCAAAGCCTGTTCGCGAGTGACGACGACTTTTTCAAACGGCTGATTGGCTTTCGTGATGGCCTTCATCTCCGCTTCGATCTTCGCGAAATCCTCCGGCGAAATGCGGTGCGACAATTCCACGTCGTAATAAAAACCGTTTTCGACCGGCGGCCCGGCGGCGAATTGCGCGTCCGGCCAGATTTTCAAAATTGCCGTCGCAAGCACATGCGCGCAGGAATGACGCAGCCGTTCGAGGTCGGTCATCTTGTTGCGGTCGTCGAGAGTTTTGCGTTCCGGTGGATTCGGCTGCTGTTGATTTTCGTCGGGCATAAAGTGTGACAAAATTAACAGAATTAACAAAATTTCCCAATGCAGAACTGAATTCTGTCCATTTTGTTAATTCTGTCTTTCATTTCGGTAAATAAAAACGCCTCGAACTTTCATATCGAGGCGTTGGCATTCACGGTTTTTTCCGTGAACGCTAAAAAGTTGTTGTCGTAAATTGAACCGCTGACATGTGCGCGGAACTTAAGAAAGGCCGGTGATTTTTGCAAACTTAAACTCGGCGCGGCGTTTTTGAAATAAAAGGGCTTGCGACAATGAGATTAGCCTCTATATTGCGCTCCTTCTTGGACGCGGGGTGGAGCAGCCTGGTAGCTCGTCAGGCTCATAACCTGAAGGCCGTGGGTTCAAATCCCACCCCCGCAACCAATTTTTTCCAAAATGGATGGAAACCTTTTACTCAGTTTACGTTTTACGCAATCCGCTGAACCGTAGTTACATTGGCCTCAGTGAAGACGTTCCACAGCGGATTCAG
>JAYVSV010000172.1:0-3139 GCA_043775015.1 Verrucomicrobiota bacterium | reverse complement strand
CAAAACATGCGACGGTTCTTTCCGGGCGGCGAGACGCCAGCCCTCTACGGCGGGCGAGACGCCCGCCGCTACACCGCGTTCTACTTCGGAGTTCGGGTTGAATTGAGAATGTTCAAAGCGCATTGGATTTCAGGCGCAATCAAATACGAATCCCTTGCTTTGTTCAATCATCCTTTTGGCAAAGAATGTGACATCACTTCGCTAACTTTTCATCCAGCCACGCCAGAGTTTTTTCCCACATCTCCGGCAGATAAGTGTGGCCAAGTCCCGGATAGATGATGTTCTGAAAATTATTTTCCGCGCGGTAGAGCCGATAAACCGGTTTCACTTTCGTTTCGAGTTCGCGAATCCCATCCACCGGCGATCCGCGATCTTCATCACCCGTCATAAACAAAACCGGTCGTGGCGCAATCAAAGCAATCACCGCTTCCGTGTCGAAATGATTCAACAGCCCTGGCACAAAATAATGAATGCCATGCTTCGGCAAGGCGTCGTGCGCAATTAAATTCTGGTAACGCGTCATGCAAGCCACCGGCACGCCGGTTTTGATCCGGTCATCCAGCGCCATCAGCCACCACGAACGCGTCGCGCCCATGCTCATGCCGGTCACGCCGATGCGCTGGGCATCGACTTCCGGTCGCGAGGCGAGATAATCCAGCGCCATCAAATCGTCGCGCAAGATCATTCCCCAGAGCGTGCGGCCCACCCACAAATTGAATTTGCTCGCGCTCATTTCTCCGCCCGATCCCTTGTCGTCCGCGCCCGCCGGACCTTTGCCGTTGCGCTCGCCGAAACAATAAGCATCAATTCCGATGACCACGAAGCCGCGTCTGGCGAGAGCGGGGCCGGGCGGCTCCGGCGTGTGCTTCGCCTGGAACAATTCCTCCTTGCCGATGTCGTATTCGCCGCCGTGCCAGTGGCAATAAAGAATCGCCGGAGATTTTTTCGCGCCCGCCTTCGGCAGCAAAAGGTAGCCGGGAACCCTCGCACCCGCGCCGTTGTCGAACTGAAATTTTTCCACGACGAAATCACCGCGATCTTCCCGCGACAACGTCACCACCTTTGGAATTTTCGGACGGGGCGGAAGTTTGCCGAGTTGTTGCCAAAGCGTGTTGCGAATCCCGCCACGTCTTTTCTCCCACGCTTTTGGGGTCGCAGGCACAACCCATTCGGGAACGGGCGGCGCGCTTTGCAGCCAGCGCATCCCTTCATTTTGATTTGTTTGCGCCATCAGATTTATATTTTCAAAAATTAAAAAGACGAGCAACCCGGAGAGCGTCACGCAAAAAATCCTGAGAGCCTGTCTGAAAAGTAGCGGCGGGCCTCTGGCCTGCCGTAGAGGGCGGCATCTTGCCGCCCGGATTGGGGCAGGATCGCGAGAAGAGATTCAGGTCATCTGCGGCTCTCCAACACGGCTCGCACCTTTTCCGCCGGGCAAGATGCCCGGTCCCGCAAGTGCGGGATCAGCCAAGATGGCTGACGCTACATTTTCAGACAGTGTCTGAAACGATTTTTCATTCAATTTGTTGGATTCGTTTTTCATGGCGCCCGCCTTCAAACGGAGTGGTCAGCCAGACTTTCACAATTTCCAGAGCGGTTTCCAGCGGAATCATGCGCTGGCCGAGCGAGAGCATGTTCGCATCGTTGTGCTGGCGGTTGAGTCGGGCCGATTCGACATTCCAGCATAAACCGCAGCGGATTCCTTTGACTTTGTTGGCGACGATGGCTTCGCCGTTGCCCGAGCCGCCGAGAACAATGCCGCGTTCGAATTCGCCGCGGGCGACCGCTTCCGCGACAGGCCGGATGTAAACCGGATAATCCACCGGCTCGTTGCTGTGCGTGCCGAAATCTTTTACCTCATGGCCGAGCTGCGACAGGAGCGGTTTGATTTTTTCTTTGTAATCAAACCCGGCGTGATCGGAACCGATGGCAATTTTCATTTGTAAAATTCTTTAGTCGCGAGCAAAGTCGCTGGACGATGTTCGGCTGGCAATGGGAAAATTTGCCGCGTCTGGCGGTGTGTGCTTGATGTTCATTTCAAAGCGAAAACAATTCTTGTCAGCGATTTATGTCGGGAATAGCGTATAATCGTGAACCCGGATAGGCTGTAAACCACGATACTGAATACTATGTTAGGCGGCTATGCAATTCACACCCTTACTAAATAAGAAGCTCAAGGATGACGAGATAATCGAGATCCTCGAAAGCTTGGATATTGAGGTGGTTTACGAGTTTGACCGGCTTCACGAAAACATGCCGGACATTTATTGGGCGACATCGGAGCCAGAGGGATTTCAGTTCCGATTTGACGAGGCTCAGCGGCTTGAGGTTGTTTATCTCCACGTCATACCTGCCGACGGTTTTGCACCTGTCTCGCAGCGTGATTGCGATATTCCATTTTTCACCACCAAGCAGGAGGTTGAGGCATTTGGCGAGGCGCGCCATTTGCAGGTCACAAAAGGCAGCGCTGATTTCCTTGGAGTTAGTCGCGAGTGGGTGCGACTGGAGTTTGCCGCGCATTCCATACATTACGAGTTTCGCACAGGCAGTCTTGCATTGGTTACGATTTCGAGAAAAGATGAGCCAGCCGCCTAACACAGCGAACCCGGCGGGGGCGGCGCGGTTGCAATCGTCGCGTCCCGTGCGCCGGGTCGCTGAGCTGGGTCGTAGGCCACGAGACACACGAATATGAAACTCATCACCACCATCGAGAAGCCGAAGATTGGATACCCTATTTCCACCGGAGTTTTTTTGGCTGGCATAGGTTTCATTCTCACTGGATTTTTCGCCGTCGGTTGCATCCTTGCCGGTTTTAGTTTGGCCATTACATTTCGCGTTGCCCAAGCAAACGGCCATTACCCGACTCGGCCCGACAAGAAACATTAGCGAGATTTTATTGAGTTATGACGATTTCGTGGCCTAACACAGCGTAACCATACGCGAGCAGATTTTACCGTCCACAAAAGTTTCACCAAACTTTAGCTCAAGTTTGCACGCTGTTTTCTCCACCCGCACTTTGCGTCTTTGCACCTTTGCGTTAAACCCGAATTCCGAAGTAGCGGCGGGCGTCCCCCGCCTGCCGTGGAGGGGCGGGCGTCTCGCCGCCCGGAAAGAGCGTCCGGGAGTTTGAGCGGTTTGG
>JAYVSV010000171.1:0-17509 GCA_043775015.1 Verrucomicrobiota bacterium | reverse complement strand
AAGTGGGGTTGCGAGCGCACAAAAACATTCCAACTTGAAGCGGCGTCAACGCCGCGCTCCGATACAACTTGACGCGCACGTTATTTCGGAGTTCGGGTTAAAAACACCGCGATTCAGAAATTCATTAAATCATCAGAAAAGAAACCGTTGAACGCGTCAGTGCGTTTTCGACGGCGCAAGCAGTGCGCACCGTTAGCGCGCGGTTTGATTTCC
Organism: Verrucomicrobiota bacterium; assembly: GCA_043775015.1. Classification (GTDB taxonomy): domain Bacteria; phylum Verrucomicrobiota; class Verrucomicrobiia; order Limisphaerales; family CANJXF01; genus CANJXF01. The sequence continues at coordinate 17,296 of JAYVSV010000171.1, read as the reverse complement.
TCTGTCTTACTTCCATCCTTGAAAACGATTTGCACAACGCCAATCCTGTTTCACCGATGAAGAAGAAGCAGAAACGCGTTTTGATTGCGCTTGGCTGGTACGATTACCGACTGCATCGCGGCATCGAAAAATATGCGCAGGAAAACGGATGGTATTTGTCGGCCAACCATGCCCGCGAAAAAGTCATTCCCTGGGGCTGGGACGGTGACGGAATCATGTCTTGGCTTGGAGCAGGGGATGACTTGGCGGAATTCGTGCGAAAGTCCAGAAAGCCAACGGTTGATTTTAGCTTCCGCCGTCCGCAGTTGAAGTTTCCCCGTGTTCTGGAGGATCACGCGCACGCGGCTCAACTTGTGGCCGAACATTTTCTTTCGCGCGGATTTACTAATTTTATTTTCTACAGCGACGCGGACAATTGGTCTTACGAAGAGCGGGGCAATGCCTTTCTTAAAGCGGTGAAGAAGGCGGGGCACAATTGTTTATGGCTACGGTGGCATCAATCGGATGCGTCAGCCCGATGGTTGATGCCGAAGATGGAATCGGCTTCTTTCCGAAGAGACAAGGAGCAATGGAAAGGCAGGAGGAATTGGCTGGTGACGGAAATAAAAAAAGCGCCGAAGCCACTGGCGGTATTTGCGGCGAACGACGAGCAGGCGCTGGATGTTCTGGAATCGTGTGTGAGCGCGGGGATTGCGGTGCCGGAACAAGTTGGAATCGTTGGCGCGGAAAATTATTTATTGGCCGCCGACGTGATGCCCACACCTATTTCGAGCGTGGACACGAACCTGGAGGGGTTGGGTTATCAGGGAGCGGCCTTGCTGGATCAATTGATGTGGGGCAAACCGGCGCCGAAGGATCCCATCCGCGTTCCTGCCGCAGGTTTGATCACGCGAAAAAGCAGCGACATTCTCGCGCTGAATCACAAAGGAGTTGCGCGCAGCTTGCGTTTTATTTTCGAACACAGCCACGAACCAATCAGCGTGAAAGATCTCGTTGGGGTTGCCGCGATGTCGCGCCGCGGATTGCACAAAGCCTTTCTGGAGAATCTGGGTCGCGCGCCGGGTCACGAGTTGATTCGGGTCAGAATCGAGCGGGCAAAACAGTTACTTCATGATTCCGTGGAAAAAATGGAAGTGCTGGCCGGGATGTGCGGTTTTAAAAGCGCGAACAGTTTCTGTGTCGCATTCAAGCAGTCGACTGGAAAATCTCCCAAGCAATATCGCAATTCTATTTTTGGAAAGAGCCTCGGCGTTAAAAGTTTGGCCAAAGGAAAGCATGGGTAATGCGCGGGTTCTCCAAATCGGAGCAATGGTTTTAATTTTTCGGAGACTTAACGGCCTTCAAATAATCGGCATGGCGTTTGGCGACATTTCCCTGTTTTTCATTTCCTTCGTGGAAATACAATCGGTAACGGAAAGTGATCGACTTGCCCGCAGGAATAAAAAGGTCGCCATCGGTATTGTTCGGGGTGTTTTCAAATTCATGCTGGCCAAATGGATTTGCCGCAAACAGACCGTAGTCGCGCACCATCCACCATGTCGGATAGCGAGGATTTTGCGGATGATCAAAGATCGCGAGGCCAACGATTTTTCCCTCCACCGGCCCGGAATAATCACACCAGGCCGCGCGTTTTCCCCAAGTGGCCTCATCGCGAACTCCCTCGCTCGTCACGATGTGACCGGTGGGTTTGCCGACGTTATCCTTGTTCGGTTTCAGCCGCATGGTTTCAGCCAGGCGCACGGCCATCATTCCTTCCTTCGTGCTGCCAAGCGTGAGTTCGCCGTTCGAAGCATAAATTGTGATTTCAAAATCGAGCCAGCGTCCACGGTCCGATCCCCTGAAAAACCGCAGTGATTGTTCATCAGTGCAAATAGTTTTCCCATCAGCGGCGACCCAGTTGTGTCGCGCCTTGATCACGCCGGAATCCTTGCCTGATTTAATTTCGTCGAAGCCAGCGTGGACGATGGTTCCGCTGTCTTTTATTTCCCTCCAGAAATCGTGGCCATTCACCAAACCGTGTCCGAGCCAGAACGAATGGTGATGCGGATGATCGTGTTCCTCATTGGGAACATCTTTCATTGGCCAATCGCGTGTCATGCCGACCCCACCCGGGCCGATCACTGGATAACAAAATGGTCGCGGCACATTCGTGTAAAAATATTCGGTGAACAAATCGCCGTTGATTTCAACGCGCAGCCGATCATTCAACTGCGAAATTTGCACGCCTTTGGAATTATTTCTTTCGCCGCGCGCGTCGATCGCCGCCATGAGAAGAAAGAAGCAGGCGGTCGCAGTTATTTTTGCCGCTGGAGAGATCAGTCTGGCGATGGTGTTGGAGCGAACTTTCATTCGAAGAATTATTCCGTGGTTGGCCGGGAGAGGCAATGCCACTTGTTTCGGCCTTGTGTCCGCTCCGGCCAAACCTTGCACGGTTGCATTCTCGACGATGAAAAAAGCGCCCTTCTTGACGGTGAGAATCATAAGGAGTTTGTGAAAATTCACACCGCGTGTTTTCAACGTGCCAGGAGAATAATTCATCCGATATTTTAGATTGCTAAAGTTTTGCCGGTGCAAGCCGCGGCGCGAGCAGGTGAATGATCAACAACGCAGCGAGATACGTGAAGCCGGCCATGACGAAGATCATCAAATAACTGTGCGTCGCCTGAAGGATTGCGCCTACGAGCATTGCCACGAACATCCCGCCGATTGCACCGGACATTCCGCCGATTCCCACGACTGAGCCAACGGCTTTGCGGGGGAACATGTCAGAAGCGAGGGTAAATAAATTCGCAGACCAACCTTGATGTGCAGCCGCAGCGAGGCTGATGAGAAGAATTGCCGTCCATTTGCCAACACCGGTGGCTGCAAAAATAATTGGCACGACCGCCAGCGCGCAGATCAACATCGCCGTTTTTCGAGCGCGATTGGGCGTCCATCCTTTTTTAATCAAGTGCGAGGAAATCCATCCGCCGCCAACGCTGCCAATGTCCGCGATAAGATAAATGGTGATCAACGGCGGGCCTAGATCGGTCATCGTAACTTTCACCCCATAATTTTTGTTCAGAAAATCCGGCACCCAAAAAAGATAGAGCCACCAAATCGGGTCGGTCATCAATTTGCCGATGGAAAATGCCCAGGTTTGGCGATGGGGAAGAAGTTTGCGCCAGGGAATTTTCACGTCGGATTCCGGTGGGTCGCTTCGAATGTGGGCGAGTTCCGCCGCAGTGAGGCGCGGATGTTCCTCTGGTGGGCGATACGCGATCAACCAGCAGACCACCCAAACGAAACCGAGCGCGCCGGTCAAAATAAAGGCCCATTGCCAACCCCAATGTTTTGCGATCCACGGAACGACCAGTGGAGTGGCGAGTGCGCCAATGTTTGTCCCGGCGTTAAAAATGCCAGTGGCCAGTGCTCGTTCTTTTTTTGGAAACCATTCCGCAACGGTTTTGATGGATGCGGGAAACGCGCCCGCTTCGCCAATGCCGAGCGCAAAACGCGCAATCGCCAATCCCACCGCCGCTCCCGTAAGTGTTAAAAAAGTGAAACCGGTTTTTGCATCGAGATTCAAAACAGGGAGTTGCCACGTCGTCACGAATCCAGCCGCTCCGTGCGCCATGGCAGCAAAGCTCCAAATGGTCACAGACAGGGCGAAGCCGCGTCGCACTCCGAGCGTGTCCATGACCCGACCGGCACCCATGAAGCCGATGGCGTAAGCGAGTTGAAAACAAAAAATGATCGAGGAATAAATTCGCTCGTCGGTCCAGCCAAATGTTTCAACGAGCGTCGGTTTCAGAATGCCGATTACTTGTCGATCCACGTAATTGATAATTGCCGCGAATAAGAGCAGACCGCAAATGCCCCAGCGTTGGTAGCCGACTCGAAGGGCGAGACCACTGTTGCCGACGCTCGATGCAGGGCCAATGGAGGTTTCGTTTGGCATGAGAATTATTTGGAAGCGGCGGAAAGGCCGGTTCGATCCTGCCGCTCCGTCGTTGGGATCGTTCCGTTCAAGTTCAAGTAGTTTGCTGCGTTAGAGTAGCAGATGTTTCGAATCATCGAGCCGAGCAAAGAATCGTCGTCGGGAATTTCTCCATTCTCCACGTCGCGTCCGATCAAGTTGCACAACACCCGGCGAAAATATTCGTGGCGCGGATACGACATGAACGAACGTGAATCCGTCACCATTCCGACGAAGCGCGAGAGAAGTCCAAGGTTTGACAACGCATTGATCTGCCATTCGATCGCCTCTTTTTGATCGAGAAACCACCAACCGGAGCCGAGCTGAATTTTTCCCGGGATCGTGCCATCCTGAAAATTGCCAATCATGGCGGCGAAGGCGTAATTGTCCGCTGGATTGAGGTTGTAGAGAATGGTGCGAGGCAGCGCATTTTCCTGATCGAGCCGGTCGAGGTAAGCGGCGAGCGCGGTGGCTTGCGGAAGATCGCCGATGGAATCGAATCCGGTGTCCGGGCCGATTTTCCGAAGCAACCGTGTGTTGTTGTTGCGCAGCGCGCCGAGGTGAAGTTGTTTCGTCCAACTTTTTTCCGCATCCAAGCGACCGAAGAACAACATCATGAACGCGGCGAATTGATTTTGTTCCTCGGGAGTAGTGAGTTGCCCCAGACGTGCTTTGGAAAAAATGGTCGCGGCAGTTTCATCGGAGCAAAAATTCGCGGGACATTGGTTTAAGCCGTGATCAGACAAACGGCAGCCGTGCGCGTGGAATTCACCATGACGTTGACGCAAGGCATCGAGAAACGTGGATAGATTTTTTACATCCACATTGCTGGCTTGCGCGAGTTTATCCACCCATTCGTTGAAGCGCGCGGGATCATGAATCGCCAGCGCTTTGTCGGGTCGGAACGCCGGCAGGACACGTGTGGCGATTCCGCTCGCGGCAATTGTCTCGTGATATTTTAAATCGTCTGTCGGGTCGTCCGTCGTGCAAAGAGTGGTGACGCGGAATTTTTTCAGGATTCCCTGAGTTGTCATTTCCGGCATCGCAAGTTTTTCGTTGGCCTGCTTCCAAATGCGGGCCGCGCTCGCTTCGTCGAGCAACTCATCAATCCCGAAATAGCGCTGCAATTCCAGATGCGTCCAGTGATAGAGCGGATTGCGCAGGGTATGAGGAACGGTTGCCGCCCACGCTTTGAATTTGGCAAAAGGGTCGGCGTCGCCTGTGCAAAAGCGTTCATTCACACCGTTCGCACGCATTGCGCGCCATTTGTAGTGGTCGCCTTCCAGCCAAATCTCAAACAGATTATTGAACTGGCGATTCTCGGCGATGTCCCGAGGGGAAATGTGACAGTGATAATCGTAAATCGGTTCGACTTCGGCGAACTGATGATAAAGACGACACGCAGCTTTGGTGGTGAGCAAAAAATCTTTGCCAATAAATTTCATGTTGCGACGTTTGATAAGTTCACGGTGTTGATGCTGGGAGCGTAATAGACCGCGCGCGGAAAGTATTCATTAAATGATTGCAGTTTGATTTGAAATATCTGCACCGCTTAGTTGAAAAATTCCTCAAAGTGAATGCAGAATTTTCAACTGTATTTGCAGAAAATCAGCACCGCACTTCGAGGTCACCTTTGTTATTGTCTCCAAAGCGAAATGACTTTATGAAGCATGAAACTTTGAAACTTGAAAAATATTCCATCGGAGTCGGAGATCGTTTTGCCCAACAGGCCGAAGCGCAATTGCGCGCCTGCGTGCTCGCGGCAGAGCAGGGGGCAGACGTGGTGCCGGTGTGGAACAAGTCCAATCGCGAACATTTGATCGTCGGCTCTGAACCTGCGATCGTCCACGCGGCGGCGCAAGCGGCTGTGGAAAAACTCGGCTGGCAAAAACCGTGGCACGTCGATGCCGATCACATTCGATTGGAAACGGTCGATCGTTTTATCCCGTACTCGGATTTTTACACGATTGATGTAGCTGACTCGATAGGCAAAGCCGCTTCCGGTGAAGCAATCACGCAATTTGCGGATCGCCATCCCGAGTTGATCGGGAAGATTCAAATCGCTGGAATCGAAGCGGGATTGGAAGTCAGCCGCGCAGATGTAGAGCGCATTGCGGGCAAATATCTTTCTGCCGTTCGGGAGGCGGCCTGGATTTATCGTCACATTGCCAAGGCCAAAGGCGAAGGAACATTCATCACCGAAGTTTCGATGGACGAAACCGATGCGCCGCAAACGCCGTTGGAATTACTCGTGATTCTCGTAGCACTCTCTGAAGAACGGGTTCCACTGCAAACCATCGCGCCGAAATTCACCGGGCGTTTTAACAAAGGTGTCGATTACGTCGGCGACGTTGTGCAGTTCGAAAAAGAATTTAACGACGACCTCGCGGTGATTCGTTTTGTCGTCGGCAAATATGGTTTGCCGCCGAATTTGAAACTGAGCGTTCATTCGGGGAGCGATAAATTTTCGATCTACCCGGCGATCCGTCGGGCGTTGCAGCGCACGAAAGCCGGCCTGCATATCAAGACGGCAGGAACGACCTGGCTCGAGGAATTTATTGGACTGGCCGAGAGCGATGGCCCGTGCCTGATTCTAGCGAAAGAAATTTATGCCGAAGCGATGGAACACATTGATGAACTTTGTGCGCCGTATGCCGCAGTCATCGACATTGATCGCAGCAAATTGCCGCCGGCCGCCGCCGTTGCCGCATGGAGTTCCGCGCAACTCGCTGCGGCGGTGCGTCACGATCCTGCGTGCCAGGAATTTAATCCGAGCCTGCGCCAGTTACTTCACGTCGGTTACAAAATTGCGTCCAAAAAGGGCGAGCGCTATCTGGACCCGGTGCGTTGCGCCAGCGGAATCATCGGGCGCAACGTCACGAACAATTTGTTCGATCGCCATATCAAACAGATTTTTGTCGGGCTGTAATCGCGGTCAGACATGCTGAGGCCGGCTGGTTGAACTCCACGAGAAACTCCCGGTGAATACAAGGCCACCAGAAAATGCTGGGTTCGGCCACGAGGATCACGAAACTCAACCCGCTTTGTCGGGAATCTTTTCAACGCGCGGATTGACGCGCAGCGGTTGCGCGCCGAGTGAACCGTGCAACTTTTCCAGATAGGCTGGCGATTTGGCTTCTTCAAACGTTTTCCACGCGTCCGCCAGTCGTTGACGAAGGCCAAGTCGCACCGATTCCTGCGCGTAGTTGGTTTTGGTTAAAAATTTTTCCAGCGTGTTGGTGTGACGTTTCCAGAGTTGAATATCAATCGCCTGTTTGGCTTTGAGTCGCTCGGCATACCAACCGCTGGCCAGAAGGTTTTCACGAGTGAATAGCGCACGGATTTCTGGATGGCCCAGGTCTTTGCCTTCAAATTTATTTTCCAACATGATGTGCAATAACGCGCGGAGCGGCGGGCAAGCCATTGCAATGCTGCCGTCCTCGAAATAGTTCTGTGCAGTGCGGTGCTGCGTGGAAACGATGTTGTCCATTCCGTCCGCAAAAATGGCGAGGTCTTGTGTTTCAGGCCGGAGCATTTCATCGGTGAACACGACGTGTGGATGATTGAACACGCGCCCAAAATAGGTCCGAACAAAACGCGGCGTGATGCGATAGCCAAGGCGGCTGGAGAGAATTTTTTTTCCGTCGTATTCAAGGTCGGAACATTTTTCCAGATATTTGTTTTCAATCAGAAAACGGGCGGAACGTTCTTCCGTGGACATTCGGCACCAAATTTCCGGGACCAACAAACTGATGTCATGATCGACTCGAAATTTGGGTCCAACGTAACCTGCGGCAGTGATGAACGAGTCATAACCGGTGAGCAAAAATCCGACGAGCGCGTTGTTCAGATCGATGATCGGCGGCAAGGCGTTGAATGGCCCTTTGGTTAACGCGCCTTCCGAACCCGCCCCGGTGGTGGAAGGTGATTTGCCGGTCATGCTGCTGATGAATTCCATGAATAACTCGGGCAATTCAAGATAATGAATTGGATTGAAAACTGCGAGCGAACGGATTTTTCCGGACGCATCAGGAGGATTGTTGCGGCGGCCTGGCACGACGGCATTCACCGGTTGCGGCACCGCCTGGTCGAGTGGAATTCTTCGATGGATGCGAGTGCAAATTTCGGCGAGATAAGTGTCTCTCGGATTGAGGAGGTCGGAGCGAGTTTGAAGGTAGCGCGGATTTTTCGATGGCTTGCCTTCGACCAGGCGCGGATGTGCCGACGAGACAAACCAGGTGGCATCCGGTTTTTCCGCGATGTTACGGATCAGTTGTTTCATCGGTTCGGTGTAAGCATCGAAGCCGATGGAATCTTCAATCAATTCCTGTGCCTGGCCGACATCGAGCGGCTCGTAATTCGAGAAAAAATTTCCAGACTGCGCAAAATCAGCCTCAGTTTGTTTGTCGTATCCGCGATGGATGGCATCGTCGGGACGCTGGAATAAACGATACTCGCAGTTCTGTATGAACTTCACCGATGGATTGTTGTAATGCGAACTGAGATGATTGAGCGCGTTGGCCGGGACGACGACTGAAGCCGTGATGTCGTCTTCGCGCGAGAGTTTCAGTGCGGGTTGAAAATCCTTGCGCAATCCAAATGTTCTCCAGAGCGAATCGTGGTCGTAACCGACGCGCAGATAATTCGAAACGAGCTTGCGGTTATCGCATTTCAGTTCGTTTCCGGGAGTGCCGTTGATGATGTCCACGCTGAAATGTTCGAGCCAATTGTCGCCCCATTCCGGCTTGTAAAATCGTTTCACCACGAAGACAAGTTCCTTGATGTATTGCGGAATGGTTTCGAGCCACGAATTGTATTCGGCTGTGTATTCGCGCGACGCGGGAGTAAGCAGCTTGATGACGGAGCCGAGCGATCGTTCATGGCTCAAGATCTGACGGGCGTCTGTCTTCTTCCGCCCGAGAAACCGGTTGTCGTAGTTGCGCTGGATCAATTTGCTGACGAGTTCAAAATCCTTTTTGAAATCCTTCACCAACGCTGGCCCTTGAATAATTGCGTCGGTAATCGGCTTGGAAATTTCAGATTTGCCCCCACCCGAAACCGTGCTCGGCTTATGGCAAAAGGTTCCTTCCGCAACCGTCCCAATCAGCCGCCATGCTCGACCACCGGGTGGTTTTTCCATGTGCACTTTGTAACCTGAAGGTCTCACGTAGGTTTTCCCTGGGAGCAACTTGATCTGTTGTTCTTGATTTTCGTGAAACCAACTCACCGATTGTTTGTGCAAGTCAAAGCGGACATTCTCAGAAACGTAAAAAATGTCCGGGAACTTTCGGTCAATCGCATAACCTTCCGACTTCGCTTCCATGACCTCTTTGTAGGAGGAGATCATTTCCAGGTAATCATGTTCCTGTCGGGCGATGTGCAAAAAGCCGCTGAACTCTTCGCCCAGATCATAACTGGGAAAAACCATCGCGCCGCCCGCATGTTCTTCTTCGCACAAACCAAACAAGTTCGCCGAAAAGCTGATCTGTGTTTTGACCTCTTTCTTGCAGTAACCGAAATAGTTGTCAGCGATGATGGTCACCATCACGCCGGTTTCGTCGCGCGCGCAAAGTTTGAACGCACTCCCCTTGTTGTAGAGTTCATCTTCACGTTGCCAGCACATGCCGTCTTTACGTTGTCTTTCGCTGGCGAATTCCCACTTGGGCAATCCTGCTTCTTTCTTGGTGACGCGAATCAAATGCGGAGCAAGAATGACGCATCCGCTGTGGCCGGTCCAATGTTTCACATCAAGGCCGGCATCATTTTCCGGGAGGTAAGGATCGCCCGCGTTTCCGAAAATGCTTTCCACAAAATCAAGATTGCTGACGAGATTTCCAGGAGCAAAAAAACGAATCTCCATCGACTTCTCAGGCGTGAAATTCGGCACCTCCGGACATACCGTTGGCCGCAACAACAGAGAGACAAAGCATTCGGCCTCCTCGGATTGCGCCGAGGTAAAGGGGAGTTGCATCAAGTCGCGCGGCGGAGCGAATGCCCGCTTCAGCATGTTCCCGAAGACGCTTTTAGGAACGCTTAATTTGTCGGCTGGAATCGGCAACCCACCTTCTGCGATATGAAAGATTCCTTCGGTGGTGCGCCGATCACTTTTTGGATTGTGCAGCACCCCTTGTTTCACGCGGTAGGAGCTGACGATGTCTGAGAAAAAGGAGTCGCGATCGGACGGCAGCGATAGCGTGCGCGCCAGGCCGTGGTAGTCGAGGACGAGGGTGCGCGAGGGAAGTTTGACTGGAGTGACTTCTTCCTGGAGGTAATCGTAAATAAAATTTTGAATGCGTTGGTCCGCTGGGCAGAGGTAATTGGCGAGCAACCGGTCGGTTTCCTGATGATGCGAAAGCAGGGCTGCCGTGATGTCTTCCAGTTCTGAATCGCCACCGATTTTTACCGTGGGACAACCCAGTAAAGCGAGTTTCAGATTGAGGTAGCGGATCAGTTTTTCATCCGTTGTGTCCGAACCAACCGCATTTAAACCAAGCCCTTTTTTCAGATTCATAAGCGTACAATCGCAACGACCGACATAAAAAGTCGCGAGAGAATAATCCCGTACGACACAGGTGCAAGCAGACATTCCGCTAGGCGCCCAAAAGCAATAGTTCAATTTTGTCGCAACCTGGCAGATTCCAAATATCCTGGGTTAAACGTTCTGTGGTTTATTAGGTTTTGCCATACATGAGTGACAACATCAGCCATCACGTTCGCATTAGTGCGCGCGCCAAACATGTTTACCTACGGCTCTCGATTCAAGATGGCTTGCAAATCGTTGTCCCCCGTGGCTACGACCTCCGGAAGGTTCCGGCACTTTTGAAGAAGAAGAAAAGCTGGATCGAAACAGCTCATCGTCGCCTGGCCAAAGCGCATCGGAACCGCCCGTCGGAAACAGCGGAAGGGTTGCCCGTTCAAATTTCCTTATCTGCCTTGGGAGAAATCTGGTTGGTTCAATACGTTGAACAAAGTTCTATTGGAATCACCTTGCGGCAACGTGGCGACAACCTATTGGTGCTGACGGGGAATATCCAAAGTGAGCTGCTCTGCAAACGAGCCTTGCGCAGATGGCTGGTGCAACGTGGTCAGGATGCGTTGGTTCCATGGCTTCGTCATACCAGCCATGAACTGGGGTTGCCGTTTGGTAGAGCGTCGGTGCGTATGCAAAAATCGCGATGGGGGAGTTGCTCCAGGCATAAGACAATTAGCTTGAATGCGAAACTGTTGTTCTTGCGTCCCGAGTTAGTTTGCTACTTGTTTCTGCACGAGCTTTGTCACCTGGCCCACATGAACCATTCAACCGCCTATTGGCGCTTGGTGGCTTCAAAAGAAAGCAACTACAAAACCCTCGACCGAGAGATGCGACATGGAATGCGAATCGTCCCCAGTTGGGTTTTCAAGTAGTCGAACTGGGTTAGGAAGGAGACCTCAGTTAATGAGAAGTTTTCCTGTAAAAGAGTTTGACCGGAGTGATGGGCCGCGACGTGGTGGTGAAACTCTCCGCCGCCTAGGGTGGCCTGAGCAAACACAAGCCGCTGGTACAGGCGACGTTGGACTGGCTGAACGTCGCCTCGCCGAAGTTGGTTCCGCCGCTGGATCGACCGGCCATTGGAGGAGGGATGATCTTAATCCGGCGGGTCGCGCCCCACCTGAGTCAGCGCTCTACTTCGGAGTTCGGGTTAATCCAAAGGGAGACGAATATTAAAAAAATTCAAGGAAAGACTTCTCTCTCCTTGAATTTTGCTTATCTCAGAATACTGCGCTCTTGCTTGCATGCACATGTGCGAGGTCGGGTCGCTCCAATCCGAATAGTCGGTGCTGCCGCCGATGGCGCGGACTTGCATCGTGTAATTGGTTCCCGGAACCAATCCGGCCAGAGTTTAATCCGTCATGGATGGACATTGATTCGTGGCCGACTGGGTTCGGTTTGCAACCGACTAAGTTTAGCCGTCACGGATTAAGTTCAGTTCATGTACACACTACCAAAATAAAGTTTGTTACGGCTCGAAAACCCGCACGCGATAAAACTTCGAACCGCCGTCGATCCAATTTGAGATCGCAGCAGGAACGTTCGTCGCGGGAAAAAATGGCCGGTTTGCGGAGACATCCAGTGGATTCCAAACCGCTGGTGGCACATTGGTCGCGAACTGCACTTCAAATCCGCGATTGGCAATTTGATCAAAACGAATTTCTACGGAACCAGTTGTCAGACTCGCAAAAATTTTCCAGAAATCCGCCGCGTTGGTCGGATTTGTGCCGAGCAAATATTCCTGAAAATTCAAGGATCGATCCCCGTCGAAATCATCGCCCATCCCCGAGAATAGCGCGTTGGTCGAACCGAAATATGCGATCTGCCAGTGCTCGTAAGTCTGGTAACTCGCCAAACCATTGGTGATCCAATTTTTCACCAGATTGATTGATTGCGTGTCGATGACCGAAGAGGCGAACGGCGGCATTCGCAAACTTCCGTTCGTGGAAATTCGCGCGAGCAAAACAGAATGCGCCGGATCGTTGGGCACGACCACGCGATTGTTTGTGTCGCCCAGATTATTCACCAAAGTTCCGTTCACGATGCCCGACGCGGACAGCGGGTTTTCGAGGCGCGCATCCCAATTTCCGAGCGCCGGTCCGCCGGGTTGATGGCATTGCGCACAGTTCGCGGCGAGGTAGGAGCGCACGCGATATTCTGGGCTGACTGCGGAATTCGTCGCGTGCGCCATCGCGGGAAGCGTATGCAAATTGGATACCGAACTTGAAAAATAGCCGACGTGATTCAGCGCGCGAATCTGGTTGTCGTTGGTTCCACTATAATCGAAATCGCGATTGAGTTGCGCTGTGTTGAAGCCCAGCGCAAGTCCCGCTTGCGGCGTGTGACAACTCAGACATTCGCTGCGACTCGGATAATGCCAGACTTGCGTGCGCAGATTTCCGCCGTCGTTAATTGCAAAACTTTCGTCCAAACCTTCCTCCGGAACGAGCGTCGCGTTCGTGGCCGAATTTCCCCAGCGATACGTCACTCCGTAAACACCATTGGAATTTTTCACGAGCAACCGCGTCTCTAATCGTTTCGCGCTGGCCGCAACGCCGTTCGTCATCTCCAGTTCAAAATGTTTTATCCAGACGGTGCCGGTCGGAAATTGCCAGTTGTTGGTGCGATTAAACGAGATCGTCAGGTTCGTGTTCGGCACGGAAAACCAGCGCGTTTTCTTCGCGTTGTCCGACCAAAATGGAACATTTACCTCGTAAGGAACGATCCCGGCATTCGGCGCGAGCGTGGTCAGATTGGTAAACGCGCCGGTTTGCGCGAGGGTCGAAGGAACCGCGCTGCCCGCCACCACATTGGTGGAGTAGATCAATCGTTGCACCGTTGCAGCAGCGGCGAGCAAGTCCCCATTGCTTGGGTCTTTGCCGAAAGCGACAATGTTGTTAAGACCAGTCAAACGCTCGAACGGAACGGTGTTGGTCCCATTTGGCGTGAGTGCCCAGACATGGCCGCTGGAATAATCCGAAAATACATATTTACCGGTGAGTTGCGAGATGCGATTGGCGCGATAAACCAAACCGCCGGTGATGGAGTTACCCTGATTCGTGGCGGAGCCGTGCGCGTATTCGGCAATCGGCATTCGATAGCTGAATCCCAGCGGTCCCTGGCGCGCGGCGACCGGGCCTGCCAAAGTTCCTTCACGCCAAACCCAGCCGTAGTTGCCCCCTTTGCTGATGACGTTGACTTCTTCGCGCGCCGCACCGCCGACATCGCCGCAATAAAGAACGCTGGTCAAAGAATCAAACGAGAAGCGCCACGGATTGCGCAGGCCAATCGCCCAAAATTCAGCCCGCAATGTATTCGTGTTGATGTTGGTTCCATTCAGTTGCGTTGCGCCAACAAACGGGTTGTCCGATGGGATGAAATAATTCGTCGCATTCATCAGCGCCGCGTGTGGAGTCGGGGGCAAATTTCCGGGCTGTTTATCCACGTCGATTCGCAAAATGCCGCTGAAAAAATCCCGGTCGATCGTCTGGCTGTTGGTAAATGAATCGTTTTGGTTTCCTTCGTCGCCCACTGAAATGTAGAGGTAACCGTCAGGGCCGAAATGCAGGTCGCCGCCGTTATGGTTGCACGCCTCGTCGCGTTGCGTGATGGTCGGCAATTCGGAATTGGTCAGTCCCTGATTCGGGTCGCTCGGCGAAACCTGGAAGCGCGAAACGCGTTGATGCAATCCGCTGCTGGAGGTGTTGGTGTTCAGCGAATAATACAAATAAAAATAGCCATTCGTCGCGTAACCCGGATGGAAAGCCATTCCCAATAGACCTTCTTCGCAACCAGTCGTGACGCGACTGGTGATGTCCATGAAAACAGTCCGCGTCGGAGCGGCGAGATTTGTGATAACAATCACGCGCGCCCATCGCTCCAGAATAAAAAGCCGGTTCGTTTCACCCGGCGGAGTGGCGAACGCAATCGGCGCATTGAAGGTGACGCCCGGAAACGCGTTCGTGAATGTGTAGCCAAAGGTTTGCGGCGTTTGCGGCATGGCTAGCGTCGAGTTGGCCACGCGCTGCGAAAGGCCAGACGTTTGGCCGAACACCGCTGTTTGACAGAAAGCGATCAGGAGCAGCGCGAATCTACGAACGACGATTTTCATTGGTTCAAATTGTGGGCAAAAAGCCTCCACTAAATTTGCACAAAAATCGGGTGTCGCGAAGAAAATTAAAGACGCAGGAAAAGTTTTCTTCGATACAGAAAAAATACCAACCAGAAAACCAGCGTCAGCGCGACGACCGCTTTGATGAAATCAGCGGATGAACCGAGCGCGTGCGCAATGTCGCCTCCGACGAAACGGCCTGCGAGTTTTTGGAAACCGACGATCGCCGAGACGAGATAGATGGTGATCGCGTTCATCCCGATCCAGACGAATGGCTGCGCCCATTTTTGAAACTTCCAGACCGCGATGACCTGATGAAAAACGCCGAGAAGAATCGCGCTGATGCCGCACGCCACCAATACGTAAGTCGAAGTCCACAGCGCTTTGACGATGGGGAATTGTTGCGCCCAAATTAACCCGAGGACCAGGCTGACTACCCCGCCGCCAAGCAGCCAATGAACTTTTTTCTGATCGGAGTATCGGCCGGTTTTGAGAAGCAATCCCGCGAAGATTCCGAGCAAACAATTGGCGACCGCAGGCAAGGTGCTCAGCAACGTCCCTTCAAACTTTCGGCCTGGCAGATAATTTTGATCAATCCAATACGCGAGGTTCTTTCCCTGCTCGTAGGATGGCGCACCGATTCCTGGAACCGGGACAAAGGTCAGGAGCGCCCAGTAGCCGCCGAGAAAAAGGAGGGTCAGCGTCAACAACTTTCGAGGCTTGAAGAAACAGAAGAGCAGAGCGGCAAAAAAGTAAGCGACGGCGATTCGATGCAAAACTCCGGCGAGATAAACATTTTTAAATCCGTTCGCCACCCCGCCCATGTAAAAAATGCCGAGCAAAAATAAAATGATGGATCGAATGAAAATTCTTCGCACGGCAGCGCTTCGCCCAGCGCTCTCAACCAGGCGGGCAATCGAAAAAGGAATCGCCACGCCCACGATGAAAACGAACAGCGGAAAAATAAGGTCGTAGAAATGGAAACCGGCCCATTCGCAATGTTCCATTTGTAACGCGAGTTCGCGGGTCAAAAGCGAGTCGTGGATTTTCTGGAGCGAACGAAACAGCACATCGCCGCCGACAATCCAAAACATGTCAAAACCACGCAACGCATCAACGGAAATAAATCGTGTAGCCGACACTCGTGAGAGATCGGGCGGCGTTGGTTCGTTCATGTCATCGTTGATCTGCCTAGAATTCTCCACTCGGGAAAAGGCGTTCAGAAAAAACGACGCCGCAGAACAATATTGAAACTCGACCAGGCACGGGAAAATTCTAACCGACCCGCACCGCAAAACGAAATGGTTTTCCCGTTGCAATTGAAATTTCAATTAAGGCTTTTCGTTCTCGCCCTTTTCTTGATCGCCTGTTAAATCCAACCGCAACATTCAAATGGTAAAAAAATTTCATGGCTTCAACAAATTGCTGCTCAAGGCAAAGACCGAAGAAGAAGTCAAACATGCCTACGCCAGGCATTTCGATTTGGATTACGACACGGAATTTCGTCACGACCTTTATTCGCCGGAAATCTTTTTTGAGTTCAAATTCTCCCGCAGTTTGCAGAAACGTGATGCTCGCGCGGCGGTTCTCGCGCAGGTGATGTATTACGTGCGGCGAATGCGACTGGGTGAAGCGGGTTCTGCCGATAAAATTGTTCCGCCAGTGATTTGTATTGCGGATGGGCGACAGGCATTTTTCACGGAAACTAAAAAGTGGCAAAAGTTTTACGGCAACGAGAAGCGATATGATTGGGAACTCGCGCCCAGTATGCCCGACGGAAAACTTGTCGCAGACCTCGCCTCATTTGCAGAGACGAATGCTATCAAGGTGTTTGACGTTCTGGACGAAGCCGAATACGAGATTTTCAGCCAGCACCTCACGCATCATCGCGCGGAACAGCTCACGTTGGATTTCCAAGTCAAGAAACTGATCACCGAGGAAAATTTCGAGGATGTCTTTGATTATTGGAACAGATGTTTCGGCGACGCTGTCCGCAACGGAACGAAATCCTCGCGTTATTTTTTGTGCGATATTCGACCGGACGGTTCAACTTATGACCGAAAAGAAAACAAAGTTGTTTTCCACATTGGGCCGGACGAAGACCGCACGAAGAAAATTTTGCCCAAAGAATACGAATGGTTCTGGTCAAATTACGAAAAAGTTACGGACACGTCTGCCATCCGAAATATTCTCGCCAAGGTTGACCGGTTGACCGACGAGCCAATCCGCCGGTTCACTGGAGAATTTTTTACGCCCGTTGCATTCGCTCGAAAAGCACATGGCTATCTGGAAAAAGTTATTGGCCCGAAATGGTGGACAAAAAATTATCGCCTCTGGGACATGGCGGCTGGAACCGGAAATCTGGAGTGGTTTCTCCCGGCGGACGCCTACAAAAGCATTTATCTTTCGACGCTTCATCACGAGGATGTGCAACACTGCAAGCGAGTTTTTCCCGGCGCAACGGTGTTTCAATACGACTATCTCAACGACGACGTGGGAAGCGTGTTCGACGACCAATCACTTTTTGATGCGCCCTGCAAACGGCCAGCCAATCTGCTGCGCGATCTTCACGACCCCAACATCAAGTGGATCATCTTCATCAATCCACCGTTCGCCACGTCGCAAAAAGCCGGTTACTCCGGCGAAAGCAAGAAAGGGGTGAGCGGCACAAAAATTCAACCGCTGATGCACCAGTGGG
>JAYVSV010000170.1:0-15875 GCA_043775015.1 Verrucomicrobiota bacterium | reverse complement strand
GGTTTACGAGACCTTTGCGCCCTGGAGTCCGCCCGACATAATCACCATTGGGAAGAACTTTGGAACCCAGCTAAACCGTAGCAGTGTCAAGATGCGCACTTCGAAACGTTATTGTGGACGAGTTGCTTGAAATCGCGGTAACTAAATTCCATTGGGGCTGATTTATTTATCCGCCGTCGTCTCAAGTTTCGCGGATGGTAGTTTCACAGCATCTTCGATAATTACGGCGACGTTTGGGATCGCTGATCGTGTTGGAAAAATAAAACTGAATGGCTGCTGGCGAAGGCGCATCCACAACGCATTAAAAACTGCCCGGCGTTCTTCTGATTCCAAGCCGCGACCGCGAATGGCCACGAACATGGCCAGCGAAAAACTTACGGTTAGATTGATAAAGCCAATGGTCAAAATTCCCACGACTGCCAACCAGAACGGCGCGGTTGAGAGGACACCAGAACCGAGTGTTGCCACGGCAGCGGCGGCGGAACCGGAGGACAAAGTTACGTGGCGCACGTCGAGCGGCAGCCCGGCGAATTTCGCCAGCACAGGCAGAAGTCCGAGCATGAACGCGAGTGAAATATTGCTGCCAAAACCGGCTGCGTTGTGTTGCAAAAAATTGGCGAAGCGCGCGGTGCGGCTCGGTCCCCACATTCGGATGAGCCGTTGGTCGGATTTCACGGCGTCGCCGAGACGATGCCACGCGAACCAATTGTCCGCCCACGCACCGACGAGACTTGACGCCCAGAGCAGTACGCCGGTTAGCGCGGCAAAAAAAATACTCGGCCCCACGATCGATAAGGAGTGAAGAGTCTCAGTTGCTTTTTCCGCTGAAAGAATTGGCGAGCCGGTCACGGTCACAAGCAGAAAGTGCAACGCCAAAACCGCGGGCACGACGAGAGCGATGTTGCCGAGGATGGCGGCGAATTGCGAACGGATCAAAAAGACAACTTCATCCACCAAAGCAGACATCGCCTTCGGATTGCGCACTTCACGCATTTGCATGGCGAGAGCCGCCGCGGTGGAAGCAGGTTGCTTTGTGGCGAGCGTGAATCCGCAAAGTTGGATCGCAATAAAACCCAATGCGTAATTCATCGAAGCCGCGACACCTCCCCAAAGCGCAGCGAGATGCAGGCTATAAATCAGCGGTTTAAACCACGTGGTCATCGCCATAAACGCGCCGCCGCCCGCTGCGTGCCGGAACATTTGCCAATATTCTTTTGCTGTGCGCGCGATGTAATGTTCGCCGGTCTTCGCATTGCGCTCGATAATTTTGCGCGCCATCATGCGAAAATTTTGCCGCAATAAATCGCCGACACTTTCGCTCGCTTGATTTTCGCGCACCAGCATCGCGACAAAATTGCCGACGTGATCCAGCGACAGATCCGGTTTGAACGCCAGCTCCAGCAATGCTTCAAGGCGTTTCAGAGCGGCCTTGATGTAAGCCAATTGATAGACGACATCCGTGCTGACGCCGTTCTCTTCGAGATGTGCGAGGACTTCCTCCTCGGCGCGGTAACAGTTTTCGATCAACGACCGCAGGTGATTTAATTCAGGCGCAAAATTGGCCTCGTCACCTTTCGCTCGCGCAAGCAAGACGGCTTGAACGACGGTGCTCAATTTAAAAAAAGGAATTTCCTGAATGCGCCGATTTTTAATTCTCAACCGAATCGCACTCGAACAACCGGAAACACGGAGTTGAGCGGTGAGATGAATGATTGCGTCATCCAGATCGGCGGCGAGCGAGTTCCAATCATTTTCTTCTGGTGACACTTCAAATTCCAGCAGGGCTTGAAAACGTTGGAGTGAAGCTTCGTCGAGATTTTCGATCCAGGCGGCGTCATCGCGATGTGGAAACAATCGGTCGAAGAGAACGCCTAATTCTGCGGAGCCAGGACGCGGCGGCAAAAAGTTGGAAGCGAGACGTTCGCCCAATTCGTGAAACAAACCGAAGCGCCGAGGCAATCCCGTTTCGGAAAATAAATCGAGCGCGTTGGTTTCAAAAATAATCGAGCGCAACGTTTTCGCCACATTGATTTTCCACTCTGGATTTTTGTCCAACACGTCGAGCAAACGACGCAATCGGCCCGTCTGAATTTGCGTGGGGGACTCGGTCTGCGCCTCTGGTTGTTTGCCCGGATGACGAATCCATTGCACCAGATCCACCAGCCAGTTCAGGCGAGTTTCCAACGTATCCGTTGGCGATGCCGATGACGCGAGCACATCAAGCGAGAGCAGCGCCGCATCGCGTCCCCTGAAACGATCCTTCCAGATTTTCCACCACGAGATCATGACAATGCAGATTTAATTAACGCCTTGTGACTTGCCCGATTTCATTTCACACGGTTTTCGTAGTAGCACGGAAGAATCACTCGGAAGGTGGAACCTTTGCCAGGGCTGGTTTCCAATTCGAGACTGGCATCCAACAATTCGCACAACCGTTTCACGATGGAAAGACCGACGCCTTCGCCGGGCGTTTCATGCCGCGGCAGAGTCTCTGATTGGGCGGGCACGGTCGGCGCGGTGGCGATGTCGCCCGACGATAGCTCATTGCGATGCAAATCTTCTGTGGTGTGTAGCGTTTGGGTCGCTTCATGAATCTGGTGGGCCAGGGGAGCGTCGGGACCTTCACTCAATCCAGGTCCGGTATCTTGCACACAGAACATCCAATTGTTCGTGTCACGGTCGGTGATGAGTTTCCAAAGAACCGTTACGCCGCCGCGCTGCGTGTATTTCAAAGCGTTCAGCAATAAATTCTGAAGGATGCGCTGGATTTTGCCCTGATCTCCTTCCACTGGCAATGAGTCCGGCCCCTCCATTTTCAAAAACAAACCGCGCGCCTGCGCCAGTGGTTGTGAAGTCGTGCAAAAATCGGCGAGCAACCTGGCCGCATCAAAGGGTGCGACTTTGCGGTGCTCCAACCCGGCATCCAAACGGGCAAGACTCATGAAATCATTGAGCATGCCGTGTAGCGCTGACACGCCTCTTTGCGCCAGATCGGAGAATTCATGGCGCGTCGGTTCCGATAAATTTTCACGATCCAACACGGTCGTCGCGAGCGTCACCAAACTAAGACTGCCCTGCAAATCGTGGGCCGTTTCGCGCCAGGCCGCAGAGCGAACCCGGTCGAGGTCGTTCAAGGTGGTCAACGCTTTTTCCAAATCTCGCACGCGCCCGCTCGCTTCGGCTTGATGCAAGCGCCAGTATTGCGTGGTGCTGTCACTGATACCGTTCCAACACAATTGCGACCACGCCAGTCGGGCCATGGTCATGACCGTGGGATCGAGATCAGGATGGGCCAGCGCATAGTCCTCCAATTCCGCCGCCACGCACGTTTGCAGATGGCCCCATTCACGGGTCAATTCGCGCAACTGGTAGCCTTGTTGCCAGCGTTGCAGGCCATGTTCGGTGACTTGTGCTTTTTCGTTCTGCTGGGCCTTGACACTGTTCTCGTCCGGCCACGTCAGCAGCGTGTGGGCGTAAGCATCCAAAACTCCGGGAATATGGTCATTGAACTGGAAGCGCGTTAACGAGGAGGCAATGGTCAACTCAGGCGCATTTTCCGTCGCCGCGCGCCAACGGTTCAAGAGAGCCTTCCGTTGTTTGGTGAGGTGAGCGACCAGAGCGCACAACTGCGCCTGTTTTTTTTGCGTTAAGAGATCACTCATCGACGCGAATGGTGGCATTTCGACGAGTCAGCGGCAAGCAATTGAGCGCCGCTGATTTAATTGGGTCAAAGCGGAGCTTGCCCAAACACAGCAAGACGTTGATTTATAAACTCACGCCACACATCGCCTCGCGGCAAAATTACTCGGCTTCGGCATGCCGTTCGTGGCTAACCGGTCGTAATTGCGCAGGAAATTGCGGATGTGAGTCAACGCGTTCATGACGTGAATCTTAGCTGAGATTGCCGGTGGGGCGAGCGTCCTCGCGAGCCTTCCATTTCAAAAAAATCTCTCTAATGTCGCCCATGCCGAACTCCCCAGACGATGAACTCCCGCATCGCCAGAATCCGGCATCCGACGTTCACATCAATCTTGGCCAATCCAACATCGTCCTGCTCACCGTCACCGCTGAGAAACGAAATCCTTGGCTGGCCAATGAAACCGCGCACCGACTATTGCATCAGACATGGTCAGAGGCAAAAGCGTGGCTCGTTGGCGATTACCTGCTGATGCCCGATCACCTTCACCTCTTTTGCGCGCCGCGAGATTTGCATTTCACAATCGAGACGTGGATTTCGTATTGGAAACGCGAATTCGCTTTGAAGTGTAAGCGGCTCGCGGGGACGCTCGCCCCACCAATCGCCCAAGGTGGGGCGAGCGTCCTCGCGAGCCGTTTCCCACAATGGAAATTTCAATCACGCGGCTGGCATCATCGACTTCGCGACGGCGAGAATTATTCTGAGAAATGGCTTTACGTGCAGGAGAATCCGCTCCGCAAAAATCTCTGCAAACAAATCGACGACTGGCAATTCAAAGGAAAAGTGTTCGACCTCATCTGGACAGGAAAATAAATTTGGGGCGATTAAACGGTGGGGCGAGCGTCCCCGCGAGCCACTTCAACTGGTGGGACGAGGCTACTGACGAGCCGGGCAAACGAGAAAATGATTTGTGAGGAAGAAGGCTCGCGAGGACGCTCGCCCCACCGACTCACCGGATCATCGCAACCGGTCAATCTGGTCAAACTCGTCCGGCTTCGGCATGGCCGCTCGTGGCCAACCGGTCATCAATGCGCAGGAAATTTCGGATGTGATTCAACGGGTTCATGCGGGAACTGATAACCCTTCGCCAGCTTTCAATTGCCTTTCAGCCGGTAAAACTTGTTGCCGGAAATCGGGCCGTTCGTGAGGACGTATTGATTGGCGACGACCACGGGCGTTTCCGCCACCGTCGCCCAACTGTTCGAGGCGATGACATTCGTCACGGATTGAAGCGTGAAATCGCCGTAGTAAGATTGCCAGGAGAGGACCGCGTTGGTGTTGAACTTCTGAATGTTCAAGGTCGGTCTTCCCAACTCAAACGCGCCGATGTCGCTCCCGTCGCCGCCACTCGCGTTCGTGACGGAAGAAAAATCATACGGTCGCGGCGCGCCACGCTGGTCGGTGGTGACACCAAGACTCTTGCCCTTGTCAATCGCCGGGCTGCCGGGCAAAGGCTTCATGGTCCACGTGGGGCCACCGTTGTTTTGCAAAGGACCGAGGTTTGGATTCGTGTTGTTCTGATCACCGACGGCGATCAAAACGCCGCTGCCGCTGGTATCGCTGCTGAGGTTATACCCTCGCGACGTCACCGCGCCCTGGTTGAAGAGGTTTGGCCTTGTAACGTCGGTGTTAAGGATGGTGTTGCCGATCTCCACTGTGCCGCCGGAAGTATTGTAGATGTTAGCCGCGTTGGTTGAACTGGGGCTAACCAAGTTGCCGCTGAACGTGCTCGCGATCACCGTCAGCGACGAGCCGTTGTAGATGCCACCGCCAAATCCAGCCGAGTTGCCGCTGGCGGTGCAGTTACTCATGATCGTCGTTCCGAAGCTACTGATGCCGCCGCCGTAGCGGGCCGAGTTGCTGCTGACGGTGCTGGCGATCATTGTAAGCGTCCCATCTTGGTAAATCCCGCCGCCGCTCGAGCTGCCGTCGAATGCGACGGCCGAGTTACCGCTGACGGTGCAGCCGATTAGTGTCGTCGTCCCAGACGCAGAAATGCCACCCCCGTCGACAAAAGCACCTTCGACACCGACACCGCTTCCGGCGGTATTCCCGCTCACGGTGCAGCCAATTAGTGTTGTCGTCCCAGACGAAGAAATGCCGCCGCCGCCGACAACAACAGAGACAGGGCTTGAGGCGATATTGCCGCGAACGGTGCAGTTGGTCGCGTTGAGAACCGCACCAAGGTTCCAGATGCCACCTCCATAGTAGGCAAATCCGTTGGTGATGGTCAGGCCGGAAATATTCGCGACCGTATTATTGCCACTGATTTGGAAAACACGGGAGTTGTTATTGCCGCTGATGGCGAGGAGGTTCGGCCCTGGTCCGAGGATGGTCACGTTTGTGGATATCACCAACTCGCTGAACAGCGTGATCGTGCCGGTGACGACGTTGGAGAAGACAATGGTGTTGCCACCGCCCAGCCCGTTGTTGTCGGCAATCGCCTGCCGCAACGAGCCAGCGCCGCTGTTGTTGTTGTTATAGACGAGCAAGTCAGCAGCAAAGGCGCGCGGACAGATTCCCACCGCCAGCAGCGTGAGGAAGAGCCATCTTTTGCCTCGACTCAATGGAACACAAGTTTTCATAGGTTGGTTTGGATGGGAAACCTATGCCACAAGTTCGCTCAGTTTGAAAGCTGAATTTGGCCCGGCAAACGTGGATTCAATCCAACCGACAATACGCCGCCAGCCCGTGCAATCCGCCCTCGCGACCGAAGCCGCTTTCCTTGTCGCCGCCAAACGGACTCGTCGGATCGAACTTGTTGCAGGTGTTCACGCTTCGTGTCACAAACCAAGCGTTGTGCGAAGGGCAGCGTCCACCGGATTCAAATCCGTCAGTCGTCCGAGGTTGCGGACGATGGCTTTGTCGAGTGCGGTCGCAAGATTGTCCGTCATGATGACGGAATCGGTGAGCAAGCCGGAACCTTTGGCTGGCGGAGAATTCAACGGAATAAACACACGGCTCGGATGACCGCGACGAGCCAGATTGCTCGTAATCATTGCGACGACGACTTGCGAAAGATCAGTGCCGAGATTGTCTGCCTGCACGACCAACGCCGGACGTTGTTTAAAGGTGACCAGATCGGAATTCGGAAACAGAACGAGAACGACATCGCCGCGTTTAACAGCGGTCATAAACCTCCATGCCCGGAGCGTTCCAATCTTCCTCCCAGGCGGCGAGCTTGCCGCGCAGCTCGGCGGCTTCGCGCAAAGTCAGCGGGCTGGAAGTCGCGGATGGATACTCCCCAGCCAGTTCTTCCGCCATGTGCAGAAGCTTGTCCTGCGCTGGCTGGGGCAAACTCTGCGCCTTCTGAAAGATTTTTTCTGCGATGCTCACGGCCAGAGACTAATGCTTGGACAGGTTTCATTCAAGCCGACAATACGCCGCCAACCCCTGCACCCCACCCTCGCGACCGAAGCCGCTTTCCTTATAGCCGCCGAACGGGCTAGTCGGGTCGAACTTGTTGTACGTGTTCGCCCAAATCATGCTCGCAGAGATTGTTTCACGCCTTGCGGCGTTGGATGGGCAGGTTGGCCAGCGGGTGGCCGGAGCGTTGCTCGCGCTGGCGCGTCTCGGCAAAGAGGCGGTGAATGTCATGCCCGCGCGCGGCGGCGAGTTCGTCTTTGATGCGCCAGATTTCCTGGAGCACCAGGTCGCCACTGCTCGTCGGGTTGAAGGACGGCTTTTTCACACTTTGCGGCGTTTGATGGGAAGGTTGGCAAAGGGATGGTCGGATGCTTTCTCGCGCTGGCGCGTGTCAGCAAACAATTTGTCGAGGTCGTGGCCGTATCGCGCGGAGAGCGTGTCTTTCGCGCGCCACACTTCCTGGAGCACGAGGTCGCCGGTCGCTTTCGCGGGCTGGATGTCAGTCGTTTTGCTCATGGTCGTTTTCCAATAGTTCTTCCGGTGTGCAAATTACCGGCAGGGTGAAGCCGGACGCATCGGCCAGTTTTCGCAGCCGGGCTTGAATGGCGGCGTTGGCAATGTGCCGGCAGTTCCAACTCAACAATATAGTGCGTGGCATCGCGGTCGGCGGTCGCAGGCAGGAGGCCGGAGGCGAGGACTTTGCCGGCGAATTCCTTCACTTCGTCGGTCACGCGCAGGAGCGGGACGGACTGCAAAAGGTCGAGGCGGAGTTGCGCCATCGCTTTCTCGCCAAAGGCGATTTCGTCGAGGACGACTTGCGAGGTAAAAAGCTCGTGCTTCTCGCGCTGTAGATCCCACCAGTCGCGGGTGAGTTGCTGGCGGGCGGCTTGCAAGAGGTCGCGGGCGGGGCGCGCAACAACGTAGCTCGGTATCGTGCTTTCGATGTAGATGCGCATGATTAAATTTAGCCGAGCCGACAGTAAGCAGCAAGCCCCTGCAACCCGCCCTCGCGACCGAAGCCGCTTTCTTTGTAGCCGCCGAACGGACTCGTTGGGTCAAACTTGTTGTAGGTGTTCGCCCAGACGACGCCGGCGCGCAGCTTGTTGACCATTTTGAAAATCTTGCTGCCTTTGTCGGTCCAGACGCCAGCGCTCAATCCGTAAGGCGTGTTGTTGGCGCGCTCGAAGGCTTCTTCCGGCGTACGAAAAGTCATCACGCTCAAGACGGGGCCGAAAATTTCCTCCTGCGCGATGCGATGCGACGCGGTGACGCCGGTGAGAAAACTCGGCGGATACCAATAACCTTTTTCCGGCAAGGCGCAGCGCGGTTGCACGAGTTCCGCGCCTTCATCGACGCCGCTTTGCACGAGTTCGCGGATTTTTTCGAGTTGCATCCGCGAATTGATCGCGCCGATGTCGGTGTTTTTATCGAGCGGATTTCCGACGCGCAACGTGGCGATGCGATCGCGCAATTTGCGAATGACAGTTCGGAAAACACCTTCCTGCACGAGCAAACGTGAACCCGCGCAACAGACGTGGCCTTGATTAAAATAAATTCCGGAAATAATTCCTTCGATCGCCTGATCAATCGGTGCGTCGTCGAAAATAATGTTCGCCGCTTTGCCTCCGAGTTCGAGCGTCAGTTTTTTAGTGGCACGGGCGTCTCGCCCGTGCGTCTCATCAGAACTCACGGGCGAGGACGCCCGTGCCACTATTTTCGCAATCGCCTTCCCAACTTCCGTCGAACCGGTGAACGCGATTTTGTTGATGTCTGGATGATTGACGATGGCCGCGCCGGTTTCGCCCGCGCCGGTGACGATGTTCACCACGCCTTCGGGCAATTCGGCTTCCTGAAAAATCTGCGCGAGATGCATCGCGGTGATGCTGGTCGTCTCGGCGGGTTTCAGAACAACCGTATTTCCGCACGCGAGCGCCGGAGCAATTTTCCACGCCGCCATGAGCAACGGAAAGTTCCACGGAATAATTTGTCCCGCGACGCCGAGCGGCTGCGGAGTTTTTCCGGGAAACGCGTATTTCAATTTGTCCGCCCAACCGGCGTAGTAAAAAAAGTGCGCGGCCACGAGGGGCAGATCGACGTCGCGACTTTCCTTGATGGTTTTTCCGCCATCCATCGTTTCCATCACGGCGAGCTCGCGCGATTTTTCCTGGATGATACGCGCAATTCGATAAAGATATTTACCGCGTTCGCGTCCCGACATTTTGCTCCAAACTTTTTCGTAAGCGCGCCGCGCGGATTTCACGGCGGAATCCACATCCGCTCCATTCGCCGCCGCAATGTCCGTGAGCTTTTGTTCCGTGGCCGGATTGATGGATTCAAAATATTTCCCAGAAGTCGGCGAAGAGAATTTTCCATTGATGAACAATTCATAACGCGGCTGGATTTTGACCGGCACCGTTTCCGGCGCAGGCGCGTAATCCCATTTGTCGCCAAAGTTCAGACGACGGTCTTTTACCGGCACGACCGGTTGCAACGAAATGGTAGCAAGAGCACGCTTGGCGGTGGCTTTGCGGACGATGGGTTTGAGTTTGGTTTTCATAAAAATCTTCAAACGGCAAATCTTAACGCAACCCCTGCTCTTTTTTAACCGCACGCACACGAATTTCGCGCGCATTTCTCACAAAAATCCACCCCCAGAGAAAACTCCCCAATATCGCAAACATAGGAATCATCACTGCTCCAAGAAATAATGACAAAACTACTCCTACAATACCGCCAATAACGGTGCCAAAAACCGCACCGGCGATTACACTGAGAATGGGAATTTCTTGTCCCGCCGATTCCAATTGTTTCACGTTGCGCTCTTTCAGTTCGTTTACACAACTAACATGATGGTGATGACGCCAACTAGTGCCTTCATAAGAATCATGCCGTACTACATAGCTTTTGCTTCCAATTGATTGATTGCATTGTTTGCAAAGTCGGCAATCGATACATTCATACGTCGCCCCCGATGGATAATCGGAGTGATATACAGTCTCCAGTAACAATGGAAATGATAGATTCTTCCAAGTTGGCGTATTGACTGCATCTCCGAAAATATCGTCGCTTGCAATCGGCCCTTCTTTGCAACACTTGCTGCATTTGGATAGGCCAGTAGTTTTTGTACTCTCGCACTTTAGGCATTTCCACGATATAACGTCGTCATAAAGTCCTAGGTCTTTGGCTCCTTTAGGAACGATGCGTTTTACAGGGATCGTCGTGATATTCATTGAACTACCGCAGTAGTCGCAGTTCATATTTGTGGCCATAAATTTTTATTCTCTAAATTAAGGCAGCGAAAAGTAATCGAGGCTTTGATAATTTCCGTCCACGGTTTTGACGATTTGCATGAGGACTTCGTTAACGAGCGTGCTTGCGCCGGAATACTTGGTTCTAGTTTTCATGGCTTGGGCTCAGTGTGTTTAAGAACAAATTCAACAATCGGTGTCGGATCTTCCGGTCCGTGCGGATGGTGACCGATGCCGGGTTTCGGAATTAATGTGATACTTCCGCCAAGCTTGCGATAGCGCTCGGCTAATATCCCGGTGTTTTCATCCCACGGCACGACGGTGTCTGCGTCTCCGTAAACATGGAGCAGCGGGATGCGCGCATCAGCCAGTGGCTTCAAGTTATCAATCGGATTCTTGTTGTAGGCGATGGCCTCGGCGTCGGACTGAAAATTGAAAGCTTTGAGCAGATTTTGCCATTCAGCAGGCGCGCCGTCACCTTTGCCAAGGTTCCTGGGTTTGCCGCCGGGCCAACTCTTGAGGTCGCACACGGGAGCATCCGCATAGATACATGCAACCTTCTCAGGGTTCGACGCGGCCCAGTTGTAACAATACAACCCGCCACGACTCAAACCAATGAGCGCGACTTTTTTCGCCAGACCGTATTTCCCGGTCAGCTCTTGGTAGAAATCGTTCCACTGCGTCACAGCTTCAGGACTGCCAAACAAATTCGGCACTTCGAGATACGCGAGGTGAAAGCCTTTTCCAGGTAGCGCAATATCCGCGTTGGGGAAGGCCCCAAAGAATTCGCCGCGCCATGCCCAAGGTTTGCCAGGCAACGCCTGCTTGGGAACGACCACGATCGCTGATTTTCCGTTGAACTGGAAATCGTAGCGGCCGTAACCATTCCACTCCGAACGCTTTCCGGGAAATGGCGCAGCGAGCTGCCGGATTTGCTTTTCGAATTCCTCTGCTTTGGTTTTAGCCTCGGCGAGCGGCAAACCTTTGTTCATTCCGGGCCGTAGATGGCCCACATCGGTCAACCACGCGTCCTTGGTCATGCGCTGGCGTTGCTGGATTAACTTGAGTAACTCGTCACCTTGAGAGTGCTTTGATAAAATTTCCTTCGAGTCATCAACGTTGGCCACGTCCGTCGCGCTGAGGTGCAGCAGGATTTGTTTGGCCACAATCCAATGACCGGTTTCGTTGCAATGCACACCGTCGCTCGCGAGAAAAAAATCAGGGTCCTTCACACGATGTTCCGCGAGGTAATGATTCATCGGCCCGTGCAAATCCACCACGTCCCAACCCTCCGCGCGCTGGGCGAGCAGCCATTCCGAATAACGGTCAAGCGCGCTGCCGTAACCGGGATGTCCGCCCTTGATTTCGTCGAACGTCGGTGGGGTGACGTGAATGATTTTTGCGTTCGCGGCCAAAACCTTTTCCCGCAAGCGCAGAATGCCGTCCTTGAATTTTCCAAAGCGCTCCTCGCTGAACGGCAGGTAAATCCCGTCGTTCATTCCGTAGCAGGCCATGACGAGATCCGGTTTGGTTTTTTCCAGCACGCGGCCAAGGCGTTCGTGCAAATCGGGCCGTGGAAATTGTCCGCCCGCGTGACCCTCTTCGGAAAGGCCCGAGACCGTCTCGCTCGGCAGGCCAAGGTTGAGAAATTCGAAATGCTGATCGGGAAAGCGGCTGACGCAATACGTCTCGATGGACTCAATATACTGGCCCGAGTAAGTAATGCTGTCGCCGAGAAAAACGATGCGGTGAATCCCATCCAGCTTCGCGAGTGTGTTGGAAGAAACGGCCGATTGAACCGTCAGCGGAATAATCGCAACGGACGAAGCGATCAAACAACAAACCAAAAGTGGGGAGATTTTAATATTCACGGCAGCGAAAAGTAATCCAGGCTTTGATAATTTCCGTCCACGGTTTTGACGATTTCATAAAATACCGGGTATTCTCCATTTTCATTCGCGTTTGAAGTTTCAAGCTGCGACGGCGGAGAATTCATAGACGAGCGTTTCCAGAATGCGCGCGGGTTTGACGTGCGAACGAATAATCGCTTGCAGCGGATCCACGGTTTCCGGCGCGAACAATTGCTCGCCGGTCTCGCGGCAGACCCGACAGGGAACATGTTCAATAATGACGAATCGTCCGCCCACCTCTTGGGTGTAGGTGACAACGCGTTCTTCGAAGGTTTCTTTCCAGTCGTGTGTTTTCATTTTCTTCTTTCTTTCGTTCAACTCACGGCAGCGAAAAATAATCGAGGCTCTGATAATTTCCGTCCACGGTTTTGACGATTTGCATGAGCACGTCGTTGACGAGGGTGCTCGCGCCGAAGCGGAATAAATCGGGCGTGAGCCAATCGTCGCCGAGGGTTTCTTTGACCATGACGAGATAAGCGAGGGCTTGTTTGGAATTGCGAATTCCTCCAGCCGGTTTCATGCCGATGCGAATGCCCGTCGCGAAAAAATAATCGCGAATCGCTTCGAGCATGACGAGCGTCACAGGGATGGTCGCCGCGGGTGAAACCTTTCCCGTCGAAGTTTTGATGAAATCTCCACCCGCTTCCATTGCGATCTGGCTGGCGAGGCGAACGTTATCGTAGGTAACCAGTTCGCCGGTTTCCAAAATAACTTTGAGATGCGCAAGGCCGCAGGCTTCTTTGACCGCGACAATTTCGTCGAAAACTTTCGCGTAATCGCCGCAGAGAAATGCGCCACGATCAATCACCATATCGATTTCATCCGCGCCATCGCCAGCCGCGCGGCGGGTTTCTTCGAGCTTCACGCGCAAGGGAACTTGCCCGCTCGGAAATCCGGTCGCCACCGAAGCGACGTGCACTGGTGAATTTTCCCCGAGAAATTTCCGCGCGTATTTCACCATGTTGGGATAAACGCAAACTGCGCCACAATTTGGCACCTTGTATTTCGCTTCGATGGGCTGAAGCGCTTTGCGACAGAGATAGGCGACTTTGCCCGGCGTGTCTTTGCCTTCGAGCGTGGTCAGATCCATCATGGAAACGGCCATTTTTAAACCAGCTAGTTTCGTGCTGGTCTTGATGCTGCGCTTGGTGAACGCCGCCGCGCGTTCCTCGACCATGACCTGATCGATGGTCGGGACAAGTTCGCGCATTGTTTGAAAACGTTTCGCAGGCAAGAGAAGAGACGACGTTGTCATGGGCAGAGACCGTAGTTAATTTGCAACAGGTGCGCAATTCGGAATCAAAGGAGCGGAAGCACGACGTTTTTGCCGGGATAGTTGTTTCAACAGCGGGCGGGTTGGGTGAAAGAGAAATAATGCAATTTGGAACTCAAGAATTCATAAATGAAAATTGAGAGGTCGAACGCAACGAACCATTAAATAGTTTAATTAGGCGAATTCTTTTTGAACAGTTTCGGGCAAAACTCACTCCATACGTTACAAAAGAAAGATAAAAAAAAATGAAAACATTGAAAATTTTCCTGTCAGTTTTGGTCGTTGCGAGTTGTCTCGTTTTAACGGAGTCATCTTCGCTGGCAAAAGACGCTTCTCCCGCGCTCGAAGTGGCGCGGCAGTTGAACCAAGCCTTCATCGAAGTGGCGGACAAAGTTTCGCCCGCCGTCGTTGTCATCCAAGTCGTTCAAAAGCCAACGGCTGGTGCGTCGTCTGATGAAGATAGTTCGTGGATGGATATGCTTCCGCCGGAATTACGCCGCCGTTTTTTCAACGAAGAAAATCGCCAGCGCGGAACGCAGCCGAATCAACCGCGCCAACGCCGGACTCCGCGCAGCGCCACTGGACAAGGCTCCGGTTTTGTCGTGACGGAAGATGGTTATATTTTGACGAATAATCACGTGGTTGAAGACGCGGAGAAAATCACGGTGCGCTTCAAGGACAGCCGCACGTTTACCGCAGAAGTCAAAGGGCGCGACCCGCAATCCGACCTTGCCGTCATCAAGATCAATGCCACCGGTTTGGTGCCGTTGACGATGGCTGACTCTGCCGCCACTCGCGTGGGGGAGTTTGCGATCGCGGTCGGTGCGCCGTTTAGTCTGGATTACAGCGTGACCATCGGCCATGTCAGCGCGAAGGGACGTTCCGTTATTTTTGATCCTTCGCTGGACCAGGATTTCATTCAAACCGATGCGAGTATTAACCCAGGAAACAGCGGTGGCCCGCTGGTGAACCTTTACGGCGAAGTCATCGGGATTAATTCCATGATCGCTGGCATGAACACGGGAATTGGTTTCGCGATTCCCAGCAATCTGGCCAAGCAAGTCATGCAACATTTGATCAAGGAAGGAAAATTCACCCGCTCACGCATCGGCGTGGAGATACTTGGCCTGCGCGAGTTTCAGGACTTTAAGCCCAGTGTTTCAGGGATTGAAGACGGAGTGGTCGTGCGCGGAATTTCTCCAGACGGTCCCGCCGCCAAATCAGATTTGAAAGCAGGCGATATTATTCTTGGAGTCGATGGCAAACTGGTGAAGACCTCGCGCGAGTTGAAAGAGGAAATCGCCTATAAAAAAGTGGGGCAGACCGTCACGCTGGATGTTGCCCGGCTCGACGCGGCCAAGAAGACCAAAAACTTGAAGATCAAAGTTAAAACGGATGCGTTCCCAAGCGACGACAAGGATGCGGTCAGCCAAACCGACAAAACCAACGGCGCGGAACCGACGAATTTCGGGCTGACCGTTCGTCCCGTGACAAAACAATTGGCGGACGAATATGGCATTGATGTGGCAAGCGGCGTTTTGGTCACGGCAGTGGAGCAGGGCAGTGCCGCCTCGGAAAAAGGAATCAAAGCCGGCGACGTGATTACGGAAGTGAACCGGACTCCCGTTTCGAACTTGAAACAATTCCGCGACGCACTCAGAGGCGCCGATTCAAAAAGTGGTGCGATCGTCAATTACATCAGCAAGGGAACGAGCCGCATTGAAGTTTTGAAGGAGGAGTAATTTTCGGTGGGTGGGAACCCTGCGCCAGGCAATTCACCTGGCGCATTATTATTGTTGGCGGAGTGACGGCTCTTTGCCGAGCCTAGCTTGGCGCAAAAAGCATTTGTCTTTGGTTAAATCAAATTGACTTGCCTGTGTGGGAAACGGAATATCAAAAGTGACACTCGGGAATAAAATCATGAAAACTTGCCGCCTTGGACAAACCGGTTTGATCTTCTTCTCTATTGCCCTTTCCGCTTTGGCAACAACCCGCTTTGTGAACGTGAACAGCACAACTCCTACCTCACCATTTATTGACTGGAGCACGGCTGCCACCAATATTCAGGACGCGGTGGATTCCGCAAACGCAGGAGACGAAATCGTGGTGACCAACGGCCTCTACGTCACCGGCGGACGGGCGGTGGGAACGAACATTATCGTCAATCGGGTGGTCGTGGACAAACCTCTAATAGTGCGAAGTGTCAATGGTCCGGAGGTCACGATTATTGAAGGGCATAAGGTTCCTAGCACCACCAACGGCGATGGGGCAATCAGGTGCGTTTATAGCAATTAACATTTACATTGGGGCATAGTCTGGCAAGGTGGAGGGCATGAAAGCCTATGCGTTGGATTTGCGGGAGCGGGTGGTGAAGTTCATAG
>JAYVSV010000169.1:0-17759 GCA_043775015.1 Verrucomicrobiota bacterium | reverse complement strand
TTTAGCGTTGGTATGCGAGTTAATTTGAAAGCCGGTTCGCTCATGCGGAAACTATTTCCAAATTCCGAGACGAGGGAAAGCTTCTGCTTGAGTCCGTGAAAAGGGTTCAGAACGCGGTGTGATTAAAAAGTGGGTGAAGGAACGGAGCGCGGACATTCTTGTCCGCCGGGGCTTGGCTAAAATATCAAGCGCTTTGGGCGGAAGGACGCGCGGGCGGACAGGAATGTCCGCGCTCCGTCACCCACTTTTAATCACACCCTTCCGAACGTCAGCCGCAAACTCTTGATTCAGAAAAGGCGCTCGGTATGTTCAAACCCATCATGGAAACGAGAGAAAAATTTTTAATCACTATTTTGCAGTAAAAAAATCCCGAGCAAATGAAACCATACACCCTTGTCCGCGTTTTTCTCGTCACGGCTTTTGTTCTTCTCGAAACGTATTCCACACCGGCTGCGCCTATTCTTTCGACGCAAGAACCGGTTGGCCGTTCCGCCGGGAATCGGCTGATGACTCCTGTAAACCAGGTCATCACGCCGTTCGGAAAACAGATTGAACTTCCGGGATTGCGGCCACAAGCGATGACGCTTTCGCCCAATGGCCGTGTGTTGGCGGTTTCAGGAAAAACGAGCGAGGTGCTGATCATCGACCCGGTTACGGGAGCAATTCGCCAGAGAGTTGCTCTTCCATCTGAAACGCAAAACGAACCTCAACCCAAGGTTGCCTCGGCCAATATTCTTCAGCCCGACACAAAGGGGCAGGTGAGCTTTACGGGAATCGTTTTCTCAGACGATGGCCGGTGGCTGTTTCTGAGCAACGTCAACGGCAGCATCAAAGTTTTTACGGTGAGCGCGGATGGCGTTGTCACTCCTTCCCATTCGATTGCTTTGCCGCTCGCCAATGCGCCGCGTCGGAAAGAAGAAATTCCCACGGGCCTAGCCATTTCCGCCGACGGGAAAAAACTCTACGTCTGCGCGAACCTTTCGAATCAGTTGCTCGAATTGGAAATCGCAACCGGAAAAGTCCTGCGCAAATTCGAGGTCGGGGTTGCGCCCTATGATGTCCGGTTGATCCGCAACAAAGCGTATGTGAGCAATTGGGGTGGCCGTCGTCCCAAGCCTGGCGAACTCACCGGCCCTGCGGGTCGCGGCACGGAGGTGAAAGTGGATCCCATACGCTACATCGCCAACGAAGGTTCGGTCACCGTTCTCGATTTGAAAGCCGCCTCTCCGGCCAGTGCGCTTAAAGCAGAAATCCTGGTGCAACTGCATTCCTCGGCTCTCGCGGTTTCTCCCGACCAGCGCTACGTCGTTTGCGCGAATGCCGCCTCGGACAATCTCAGCGTGATCGACACTCGCACCGACACGGTGGTGGAAACGATTTGGACGAAACAAAGTCCGGCGGATTTGTTTGGCGCATCACCCAACGCGCTTTGCTTTGCGCCGAATGGAAAGACCATTTACGTCGCCAATGGAACTCAAAATGCCATTGCGGTCATTCGCTTCTCGCCGCGCAATCGCTCCTCCAAACTGTTTGGCTTGATCCCCGTCGGTTGGTTTCCGGGAGCGATCGCGTTCGATAGCGAGCATAAAACTTTATGCGTCGCGAACATCAAGAATCATTCCAGCGCGCCGCAGCGCGATGGTGAAACAGGAAGAGAAGGATTCAATTCGCATCATTATGCCGGCTCACTCTCTCTGGTTCCCGTTCCGAAAGACCGGGATTTACCCAGGCTGTCGGCCATCGTTTATAAAAATTATCGGCACGAACAAATCGCCTCCGCGCTGGCCAAACCTCGCCCGGCTCAACCACCCCGCGCCATTCCTGAGCGCATCGGCGAGCCGAGTCCAATCCGCCACGTCGTTTATGTGATTAAAGAAAATCGCACCTACGACCAAATCCTCGGTGACATGGCACAGGGAAAAGGTGATCCATCGCTCTGCATTTTTGGCGAACAGGTGACGCCGAATCAGCACAAGCTCGCAGGCAATTTCGTCTTGCTCGATAACACGTATTGCTGCGGGATTCTCAGCGCGGATGGCCATCAGTGGAGCACGACGGCGTTCGGCACGGATTATCTGGAAAGATCGTTCGCCGGTTGGCCGCGCAGTTATCCTGACGGAATGGGTGAAGATGAAAACGATGCGTTGGCCTATTCGCCCGCCGGTTTCATCTGGGACAACGCTGTGAAAAGCCGGATTTCCATCTGGAATTTCGGGGAATTCGCCCAGCCAACCTGTCGATGGACCGACCTCAAGCGAAAAGACGAGCCGAGTTGGAAAGATAACTGGGACGAATTTCAACACGGTCGCGGCGAAGTCCTCATCTCCAGCCAGCCCAGCGTGGAAAGCCTTCGTCCCTACACGCCGACGAATTATGTAGGCTGGGAAATGTCCGTTCCAGACGTCTGGCGCGCGCGCTACATCACCGACCAGTTGGCGCAGTGGGAACGCGACGGCAACATGCCGCAACTCGTTTTGATCTGTCTGCCGAACGACCACACCAGCGGCACGAAAGCAGGAACGCCCACGCCGGCAGCATCGGTCGCCGACAACGATCTTGCGTTCGGCCAAATTGTGGAAGCGTTGAGCCATTCTTCATTTTGGAAATCAATGGCGATTTTCGGAATCGAAGATGACCCGCAAAACGGTTGGGATCACATCAGCGGTTATCGAACGACCGCGTATGTCATCAGCCCGTGGGCGAAACGCAAAGCGGTTGTCAGCACGCAGTTCAACACCACCAGCCTCCTCCGCACGATGGAACAAATTCTCGGAATGCCGCCGATGAATCAGTTCGATGCGACCGCCACGCCGATGTTCGATTGCTTCACCGATTCACCCGACTACACGCCGTTTGTTTCGCTCAAGAATAACATTCCGCTCGACCAGATGAATCCCGAGCCGAAAGCGATTCGCGGTGCTGCGCTCCGTCGCGATGCTTATGCCTCCGCTCGATTGAATCTCCGCCGCCCCGACGCTTGTCCTGAAGCGGTCTTGAATAAAATTCTCTGGCGCGCGATGAAAGGCCCCGAGGCGCCTTACCCCGCCTGGGCCATCACGTTGCAAGCAGACGATGATGACGATTGATTTTCGGCGATCCGTTTTTCAAACGCTTGGATTAAATTTATGAAAAAATCAGCAGTGATTACCGGAGCAGGCAGTGGGGTTGGCCGCGCGATTGCCTTGCAATTGGCGAAGCAAGATTGGCGCATCGCACTCATTGGCCGTCGCGCTGAACTCCTGGAAGAAACGGCTAGACTCACCGGCCTGGCGGCGGACGATTTTCTCACGATCTCGTGCGACATCGGAAGTGCGGCGGCGGTTGCGGAAATGGGGAGCCAGATTCTAGCGCGATTCGGTCAGGTGGAACTCCTCGTCAACGCCGCCGGCACGAATGCGCCGAACCGGCTGCTCGACGTCCTTTCGTTGGAAGATTATCACGCGATGATCAACACAAACCTGAATGGCGCCTACTATTGTGTGCAGGCATTTTTGCCACAGATGCGCGCACGGAAAAACGGGACGATCATCAATATTATTTCCGAGGCGGGCAAACAAGCGTCGCCGAAAGCGGGGCCGGCTTATGCCATGAGCAAATTCGGGCTGGCCGGACTCACCCAAAGCATTAATGCCGAGGAACGCGCGAATGGGATTCGTGCCTGCGGAATTTTCCCGGGCGACATCGACACGCCGCTGCTCACAAAACGGCCGCAGCCGCCGGACGCCGCTGCTCGTGCGAAAATGATGCGGCCCGAAGAGGTCGCGGACTGCGCGTTGTTCTGCATCAACCTTCCGCTGAACGTCATCGTTGAGGAAATGGTCGTGCGACCGCGATAATTCCACTGAGGGGATTTGATCGAACAAAAATGTGCTCATTCGAGAGCGGGTCTGTTTAGATTTTCTTAGCCATCCAAAACCCGCATTGACGCGCCTTCTGCAAGCTGCGATTTTTCATTTATGTCTGCGGCAATCACATATCCCCACATCACCAAGAAAACTGGAGAGAGGGCTTGCCTGGAAAATCATCCGCGCACTCGGGTTGCCATGATTGTGGGAGATTATTTGTGGCGCGGTTGGTCGGCAGAGGAAATTGTCCGGCAATATCCTTACCTTACGCTCGCCGAAGTTCATGCGGCATTGACGTATTATTTCGATCATTGCGAAGAAATCGAAAGCGAACTGGCTGACGAATATCACGATGTCGAACAATGGAAAAAAGCGCATCCGACGCCGACTTTTTTACTTCGGTTGAAAGAAAAATCTTCACGCTGATGCCCGTTGCTTTCTATGCTGATGTGCATGTTCCGGGGCCGGTGATTCTTCAACTACGGCTGCGCGGGGTGGATGTTCTTGCTGCGACGGAAGAAGAAACCAACACTCTGGATGATGACAAATTGCTCGCATTGGCGGCTCCGCTGCAGCGCGTCATGGTGACGCAAGATATTCGCTTTCGCGTGTTGGCCGAAGAATGGCAAAGAAGCGGAAGGATGTTCGCCGGATTGATTTTCGCGCATCAGCGCTATGTCAGCTTCGGCCAAATGATTTCTGATCTTGAACTCATCGCCAAAGCAACGGACGTGGAATATTGGCGGAATCGGGTGGAACAACTTCCGTTGTAGTCATGGCCAGCGAAGGTCGCTCGCCTATTTGAACGGGAAAATTGCCGCCAGCAGTAGAGTTTCAAACAAACCAAACACCGACATCGCGAACGCCAGCACCGTCCAGGTGCGCAACGTCTCCTTGGTCGTGAAACCGCTCAGACGGCTGATCACCCAAAAACCGCTGTCGTTCATCCACGAAAAACCGAGTGCGCCAAAACCAATCGCCAGAAATAAATACATCGGATGATGCGGCAGCACGGTTCCTTGCGTGACGCCGACCATCATCGCCGCAGTCGTTAACATCGAGACGGTCGCGGAGCCTTGAGCAAATTTCATGATCAACGCCACGCCCCACGCCAGCAGGATCAGATTGATCTCGCGTCCGCTGGCGGCCGTTCGAATTGCTTCGCCGACGCCCGCATGTTTCAGCATCAAGCCGAATGCGCCGCCCGCGCTGGTGATCAAAATAATAACGCCCGCCGTCTCCAATGCCGGGTCGAGCAACGTCGCAATCTCGGCAAATTTCCACTGCTGTTGCCGGGCGACTAACGCCATGGCGAGCAACGCGCCAATCAGTAACGCGATGTTTCGGTTCCCGATGAATTGAATGAAGGCATAGGACGCGCCCAGCTTCTCCTTAAATCCAAATGCCGTTATGAATGACGCCGTCGAAACAAGAATGATCGGCAATAGCACGGGCAAAATCGACGCCAGGAACGATGGCAATTTGCTCTCCGGTTTATGGGTGATGTTTTGCAGTTCAGCGATGGATACGCCCGCAGTTTCGCGGAGTGGAATATCGTGGCGACGGTTGATCCATTTTGTGAGTTGCCAGCCGAAAACGACGGGCGGGATCGAAACCAGCGCGCCCACAATCACCGACCAGCCGAGATCAACTTTCAGTGCCTCAGCCATGGCGAGAGGTCCCGGATGTGGTGCGACCAACGAATGGGTCACTGCGCCAGCACAGCAAATCGCGAGGACGAACAAGGTGTAATCCTTGCCGACGCGCAAGCGCAGCGCGCGCGCCAACGGAACCAGCAACATAAACAACGTGTCGAAAAAAATCGGCAGCCCGAGGAGAAATCCACTCACCAACAACGCGAGGCCTGCGCGCTTTTCGCCGAACACGGCGATGAATCGCCGCACCACTTTATCTGCTGCGCCACTTTCCATGATGCAGACGCCGATGATCGAGGCGAGTGCGATGACGATCCCAATTTTTCCACAAACCTCTCCCAAACCCATCGCTGTTACTTCGACCGCTTGCACCCAATGACTTTTTTCCGGTTCACCGGGCAAAGTGCCGCGTTCGGCGAGTAGGCCAGCCAGAATCGCAACTCCGATCAACGCCAGAAACGGATGAACTCGTAATTTGGTAATGAGCAGAATGATGCACGCGACGCAAATCCCAAGAATCATGAAAGGCCAGGCAACAGTGGGAACGACAAGGCAAAACGTGGGTTGCATTTGAATCGGGCGAGATTAAACAAGGAACGTCAGGGGGCAAGAGGAAAGCGTGAAACCAAATCAATAGGGGGTGTGATTAAAAGTGGGTGACGGAGCGCGGACATTTCTGTCCGCCCGCGCGTCCTTCCGCCCAGAGCGCTTGCTATTTTAGCCAGAGCCTCCGGCGGACAGGAATGTCCGCGCTCCGTTCCTTCTCCCTCTTTTAATCACACCCATCAATAGGGGTGCATCTTGACCCCACTGCCATTGAAATAAGGATTGGGAGACGGAAGAACGAGTCGGTCTTAATCTTAGCCGAATCCATGCAGTTGAGATTTCTTTTAACCACGGATGGACACGGATAAACACGGATCAGCAGGCTGTAACGGTTTCAAGATGTCTCCCACTCAACGGTGCGCCTGCCTCTACCACCGGAAGTTTCCATTCTCACCGCTTTATCCGTGTCCATCTGTGTCCATCCGTGGTTTCAATTGAATGGTCCCGGCTCATAGGGAAATGGTTTGATTCATGCAGAAGGGTGAGGTTGCGTGAACTTCACGCGCAATGCGTGGAATTTTCACGTCAAGAGCCGGCTTTTGCTTTTTAAAAGTCGTGTTTTGTTGGGAAAACCGCCATGGCATCATCTTTGCTAAATGTTTCTCAAATGGAGTTGACACAGAAAATCAGTTCAATAAAGTGCGCACTCCATTTGCCATATTAAACCAATAAAGTTATGAAAAATATTCAAACAAAAAAATTCGCGGCTTTCACGCTCATCGAGCTGTTGGTCGTTATCGCCATCATCGCCATCTTGGCCGGTCTGCTCTTGCCAGCCCTTGCCAAAGCTAAACAAAAAGCGCAACGCATCACCTGCGTGAACAACCTTAAACAGGTCGGCTTGTCCTTCCGCATTTGGGCGGGTGACAATAATGATCGTTATCCGATGCAGGTGGCGGTTCTTGACGGTGGAACCTCGGATTATCTGACTATCCCTGCAGCCACCTTCCGGCACTTTCAAGTGCTGCAAAACGAATTGGGAACACCCAAAGTCGTGGTTTGCCCAAGTGACGAACGTGCCGCCGTGTTGAATTTTCTTACGAACGGAGTAGGCGCGGCATTCTTGAACAACGCCGCTGTATCATATTTCATTGGTTCCGCCGCCAACGAAAATCTTCCGCAGTCGATTCTCTCGGGTGATCGTAATATCTCATCCTCGTCAACGGCAACGGACTATGGTTATTCTGGCACTGTCTATACTACGACCACCGGAGCTATTCAACTCATCGCCACGAATGGAACACCAGGCGTGATCAGCTTCAGCGACAAAATGCACTTGAAGCAGGGCAACATCGCCTTGGGTGACGGTAGTGTTCAACAAGTCAGCTCGGCGCGTTTTCGCACGGAATTGTTGAAAAATGTGGACGCGGGTCAAATCGACAGCGGAACCAGCATCAAAATCCTGTTCCCATAATTACCTGTTTCTAATCTCTTTCACAAAGGCGTCCGCAAGGACGCCTTTTTTATTGTAAGATAGATGCGGTGACTTTGATGATGGATTGCAGCGGAGTAGCCGGAACAAAACCGATGACTTGTGACAACTTTTCCACAATCGGCTTGCGACGCAGCATATCTTCGAAACCGGGAACATACGCCTTCTCGTAGGGAACATATTCAATCGGGGAACTTGAGCCGACCGTTTTCAAAATCAACTGAGCAAGCGCGAGAATGCTGATCTCTTCGGAACTGCCGATGTTGAAGACTTCTCCTTTGGCCGACACACAATTCTGCAATCGCACCAGCGCTTCCACCGTATCCTGCACATAACAAAAGCAGCGAGTCTGTTTGCCGTCACCGAAAACCTGAAGCGGTTCGCCTCGCTTTGCCGCAGCAATCAACCGTGGCACCACCATTCCGTAGCGACCCGTCTGGCGTGGGCCAACCGTGTTGAAGAGCCGGGCGATCACCACCGGCAATTTTTTTTCCTTCGCATAGGCCAGCGCCAAAAACTCATCCATCAACTTGGAACAGGCGTAGCTCCAGCGACTCAAATGGGGCGGGCCAATCAACAAATCGTCTTCCTCGGAAAACGCCGGTTTCGCGCTCTTGCCATAAACTTCCGAAGTCGAGGTCAGTAAAAAAGGAACGCGCGTTTTGCCTGCCGCTTCCAAGATGCATTCTGTCTCGTGCAGGTTCGTTTTGATTGTGGCGATCGGGGATTTTAGAATGAGATCCACCCCCACGGCGGCGGCGAGGTGATAAATCGACTCTGAATTTGCCGCCAGCTTTTCCAGTTCTGCACATGCAGAAACTTTGCTTTGAATAATTTTTAAGGACGGATTCCCCTGAACCCTTGCCAGATTCTCCAGATTCCCCGTCGAACAATCATCAATCACGACCACGCGTTTTCCATCGGCCAGAAGCCGTTCCACCAAATGCGAGCCGATGAATCCAGCGCCGCCTGTGACTAAAATGTGAGGTGACATCCGGCTCATTTTGCGGCGAGCGCGCCCCGACTCAAGCTTGATTCTGAAGAGTGCCGGGCGAAGAGCGCATCTTGACACCACCACCAAACAGGCGAGACGCATTTCTGTTTGGAGTTCCGCCTTCAGGCGGTTCCGTGGCACGCCAACCGCCTAAGGCGGAACTCCAAACGGCGGTGGTGTCAAGATGCGCCCGCCTTTGCGTCGGTTTCGCTTTTCCACTTGCGAACAGGCCAACGTGCTTAAAACTAAAGTCGTGTCGTCACAGACCGAAAAAGTTACACCGCCGCTCCTGTTATTACTCCGTGTCAGCCTGGTGCAATCCTGGCGCAAATTGAAATCCATCCGCAGCCAATCCCGGCTGCTCACGTCGCTCATCGGCGTTTTCATCGTCAGCTATCTTGGCCTCGCCTTTTTTCTTTTCCGCATCGGACTCCGTTTCCTGAGCGCCTTTCCGGGACTCGGCACCCTGCTGATCGAACGATTGCTTTTCCTCCTGTTCGCGTTCCTGTTCGTCCTGTTGCTTTTCAGTAATCTGGTGATCAGCTACACCAATCTTTTCCGGAATCGCGAAACGAACTTTCTCATGGCGCTCCCGGTTCCACGGCAAACCATTTTTCGATGGAAATTCATGGAATCGGTGATGCTCGCTTCCTGGGCCTTTATCTTTTTGATCGCTCCGCTGCTCGCTGCTTACGGACTCAATCGAGATGCGTCGTGGCATTTTTATCCGATGACCATTGTATTGATTTCGCTCTTCATCGTGCTGCCCGGGGTCGGTGGCGCGTGGGCTTCCATCATCCTGGCCCGCTTCATGGACCGTCGCGCGTTTCAAATCGTCACGCTCCTCGTTGCCACCACCGTTTTGTTGGCAATCGCTTTCTGGCTCAAGCCCGAAGTGATTGTGGATGATTCATCGGAAACGCGCGTCCTCGCCTTGATGGATCGGCTGCTCGTGCGAACTCAATTTTCGCAATACCAGTGGCTCCCGAGCTACTGGCTTTCCAACAGCGTTTTGCAATGGTCGGAAGGCGCCCTCAGTTCCGCCGGATTTTTCATTCTCGTGCTGCTGAGCAACGTGCTCTTCTTTGGCGCACTTTCTCTGACGCGCAGCGGGAAAATTTTTTACTCCGCATTTTCGAACGTCCAAAGCCGCGCCACTGTTTTTGGTCAATGGGAATGGCTGCGGCAATGGCGCAATCGCACCAACGCTTTCGACTACGGCGAAGGCGCAGCGGAAAAGTTTTTCAAATTGTTCAAAAATCTCTCTCCTGACATTCGCGCTTTGCTGGTGAAAGACGCGCGCATGTTCTGGCGCGACACCACGCAGTGGGGACAAACGCTCGTGCTCTTTGGTTTGCTGGGCGTTTACATCATCAACCTCCGCCATTTTTCCGATCAATTGACCAACGCGTTTTGGATTCATCTCATCTCGTATCTAAACCTTGGCGCCTGCGCCCTCAATCTCGCCACGCTGACCACGCGATTTATTTACCCGCAATTTTCGCTCGAAGGAAAACGGCTCTGGATCGTCGGCATGGCTCCGCTCGGACTCGTAAAAATCGTTCGCGCAAAATTTTGGCTTGGCAGTATTTCCGCGTTGACGGTGACGGTCACTTTAATGTGGCTCTCCTGTTACATGCTCAAACTTCCCTGGCACCGAACACTCTATCTCACCGGCACAATCACCGTAATGACGTTTACGCTCACCGGTTTGTCGATCGGACTTGGGTCGTTGTATCCCAATTTCAAAGAAGATAACCCCAGCAAGATTGTCAGCGGTTTTGGCGGAACGTTTTGTCTCGTGCTCAGCTTCGTTTACATCGTCGGATCGGTCACGATGCTGGCCATCGGTTCTCCGTGGGGTTGGCGCGGCGACCCTTCGATCAAACTTTCCGTGGCGACCTGGTGCGGCTTTCTGACTCTCTCCTGGTTGATCGGTCGCATTCCGTTTCAAATGGGATTAAATCGAGTTGCGAAATTCGAATTGTAAATCGGGCTGGATGGCGTTGGTGTTTGCGCCGGTGAAACAAAACTTTCTCCAACTTTGCTTCGCTGCTACTTTGTCGCTGCGTGTCGAATAACAAGAGCCATCACGAAATCTCGCTGCCGGAGAGTTTGCAACGGCAATTCGCCGCGCTCGAACGGCGGCTTTGGCGGGTCGAGACGGCGGCGGCGGTTTGTGTCGGATTGCTGGGCGTGTTCGGCTCGTTTGCGATTTTATTTTTGTCAGATCGTTTTTTTGAAACGCCGGTCGGGTTGCGCGCAGCTCTTTTGGCCGGCGCGATTGGAATGATCGCACTGGCCGCGATGCGCTGGTCGCTTCGTTGGATTTTTCTTCGCCGCGATTGGCGCGCTTTGTCCGTTATTGTCCAAAGAAGATTCCGGAAGCTGGGCGACCACTTGCTCGGCATCGTTGAACTGTCGAGCGAAAGCAAACATGACGTGAATTATTCGCCGGAACTTTATCGCGCCGCCATCCATCAAGTTGCCGATGAAACTGTCCAATTCGATTTCACTGAAGCAGTCGAGACGCGGCTAACAAAAAAGTTAATGGCTGCGACGATTATTTTGGCGCTGCTGGTTTTTATTCCGTCCCTGCTTGTTCCTGCGCTCGGCCAAAATGTTTTCCATCGTTGGATCGCGCCGCTGGCGGCGGTTCCGCGTTACACGCTGGTGAAC
Source organism: Verrucomicrobiota bacterium (assembly GCA_043775015.1). Classification (GTDB taxonomy): domain Bacteria; phylum Verrucomicrobiota; class Verrucomicrobiia; order Limisphaerales; family CANJXF01; genus CANJXF01. The sequence goes on along the minus strand of JAYVSV010000169.1, from coordinate 6,548 downwards.
CTCAAGTTTCCGGAGCAAATCGTTACTCCGCATGGCGAGAATTTTGAGCTTAATGGAACGGTGGAGTTCCGCTCATTTTGGAAACCAGGACGCGCCACGGCGCAGTTTGAAAAGCAAGCGCGCATCGTAGCCGGTGTAGCTAAAAATGGCGTTGGGTTCCCAATTCCCGCGCAAATTCAAAACGGGATTTTGCGAATCAAAGTGGGCGACGCGCTGCGTGAAGTTTCTGTCGTGCCAACGCACCGTCCGGCGTTGAAAGAAATGGCGGCTTCAGTTCAGTTGCCGGAATACCTGCAAACGTTGGCCACCAACCAGACGATCAACAATGGGAATTTGAATTTGCTCGAAGGAAGTAAATTTTCTTTGCGCGGAAAGATCAGTCGGGATTTGCAGTCAGCGCAGATTTTCGACGGCGAGAACTCAGCAAACCTGCGGGCGAGCAAAGATGAATTTACCAGCGGAATTTTCACAAACAACGCGGTGCTGCAATACAGTTTTGCCTGGCAGGATAATCTTGGGTTGAGCAACGCGGTTCCATGGAAGTTATCGGTGCATCCGCAAAAAGATTTACCGCCACTCCCGGCGATCCCCGACATGCCGGGCGACATGGCGATGCTTGACACGGATGTTTTGGAAATCAAAACGGCGGCGAAGGATGATTATGGCGTGTTCGATCTCGGGCTTAGTTGGGATTTTGAATCCGACTCGATTCGCCCGCAAGGCAGCGCTGTAACCGAGGTCAAGATTCAACCAAGTTCGCCGCATCTAAAAAATCTGGAGAAAGCATTTCGTTGGAGCCCGGCCATTTACCGGATTCCAGAAGACAGCTCGGTCGAGATTCAGGCGTTCGCTCGCGATTATCTTCCTGGACGCGCGCGTGCCGAGTCTTCGGTTCATCGCATTCACATTTTAGGAAAAGAAAAACATGCCGAACTGGTGCGACAGAAACTCGAGTCTCTGCTGGCGCGGGTCGAGGAAGTGGCGCGGTTGGAAGAAAAAGTGATGGCAAATACCACCGACGTGAGCGAGAACGACAAGTTGACCGACCAGCAGAAAGCCGAGCGCATCGGCAAGGCGAATGAAGATCAGGAACGCAACGCCAAGAATCTGCAACAGCTCGCCAAGGAGGGCGTCAAGACGTTGCAGGAAGCGATGAAGAACCCGGTGTTCACGGAGGATGCATTGCAGGAGTGGGCAAAGAATTTGCAGCAAATGGAAAAACTTTCGCAAAAAGAAATGAAATCAGCGGGCGAGAGTTTGAAGTCGGCGCAAAAGAATTCGAAGAAAGAGGAACGGGAAAAAGATTTGGCCGAAGCGTTGAAAAAGGAAAAAGAGGTTTTGGAAAAGCTCGAGAAGTTGCAGGGCAAAGTGAACAAAGATCTGGATAATCTACAGGCGCTGACGCTGTCGGAACGGCTCCGCAAAGTGGGTTCGATGGAGACGGAGATCAGCGCTGCGTTGCAGAAAATTGTTCCCGAAACGATCGGGATGTTGCCGAAAGAATTGCCGGAGAAGTTCAAGAGCGTTGGAAATACTTTGGCTAATCGCCAGCAATCGGCGCACACGGAATCGCAGCAGTTGCAGAGCGAGATCAACCGGTTTTTCGAACGGACGCAGAAAGAGAATTACGGCGAGGTGAGCAAGGAAATTGCTGAAGCAAAGACGACGGAAGAATTGGAGCGGATGCAGGGCATGATCAAAGACAATATCGCAATGCAGGCGATGAAGAATCTGGGTGAATGGGCGGAACGGTTTGAGAAGTGGGCGGCGAAACTTGAGCCGGAAAAAGTCGATTCGGACTCCGGCGAAAGTAGCGGGGGAGAATCGCCGTCGGACATGACCAAGGCGTTGATGGCGCTGCTGCGCCTTCGTGAAAAAGAAATTACCGTGCGCGAACAAACTCGGTTGCTCGATGAAAACAAGGGGGACGACGCCAACTACAAGGAACGAACCCGCGCACTTTCTGAGGCGCAGAAAAAGCTCGCCGAAGATATGACCACCTTGGCGAACGAGAATAATATTCCGCCACTGGTTGAACCCTATCACCAGGCCGACGAAGCGATGGAAGATGTTCACTCGCTTTTGCAAAAACCGCAAACGGATGCAACGACCTTGGACACGCAGATCAAAGCGGTTGATTTGATTACGGACCTGGTCAACCTGATCAACGAACAGGCCAAGCGGCAGAATTCAAAACCGCAGGAGAGCGAAGGCGAAAGCACCGCTGAGCAAATGGCGTTTCTGATGCAGATGATGTCGCAGGGTAACAAACCGGGTGAAGCGATGTCGATGAGCCCGAACGGCGGGGGAAATTCGTCCGGCGGCACCACCGATAAAACCGGCGGAGAGATCAGCGGAGAGGCGGGTGGCAATTCAGGCGGGACGCGAGCGGTGCAAAAAGCGAGCGGCGCGGCGGGAGCCAGTTTGCCAGCGGAATTTCGTGAGACGTTGGAAAGTTATTTCAAAGCTTTGGAACGTGAGACGAATTGATGGTTTGTCATGAGATGATTATTTTGAAGAACATCGAGCATCAAACATCGAACGCCGAGCAGCGAAAGATGGGGTTGAGGGTCAAAGGCAAATTGATTGTCTGCTGCGGGATCTTTCTTTTTACGATTTTCATGTCGAATGCGCAGGAGCTTTTCATGGAGCAGTCCGACCTGCCGAAAGAGGTGGAACGCATTTACGCGAAAGGCCTTCAATTTCTGGTGCGCAACCAAACGCCGGAAGGGAATTGGAAAGACTTGCCTTATGGCGGAGAGCCAGCGGTCGTTGGACTTGCCATTTGCAGCATGTTGGCGCACGGCGATGATCCGAACTTTGGCCCCTACAGCCAACCCATTCGCCGCTCGTTGAATTTTATTCTCAAACAGGCGAACGAAAAAACCGGGTATATCGGCAAGACAATGTACAACCACGGTTTCGCCACGCTCGCTTTGGCGGAAGCGTATGGAATGGTGGACGATCCGCGTCTCGGCCCCGCGTTAAAGAATGCGGTGAATCTGATTGTGACTTCGCAGGCGAATAATCCACAAGGCGCCTGGCGTTACTCTCCGGAAAGCAACGACGCCGACACCACCGTCAGTGGTTCGCAGATGGTCGCGTTGTTTGCCGCGCGCAATGCGGGCGTCGCCGTGCCGGAAGAAGCGATCGCCAAGGGCATCCAATTCTTTATAAAAAATCAAACGCAGGAAGGCGGATTTGGTTACACCTCGCCGTCTGGCCCCAACGGCACGCGCACGGCGATCGGTTGCCTGGTGTTGGCGTTGGCTAAAGAAAAAAGTTCCAAGTCATTTCAAGCTGCTTTCGAATATTTGAAGAAAACTCCGCCCGACCAAAACTACGCGCAATATTATCTCTATTACGCATCGCAAGCCTACTTCCAGGCATCGCCGCAATCGTGGCAGGCCTGGAATCGAAAAAACATTGCCACGTTGAAAGCCTCGCAAAATCCAGAAGGCAATTGGGACGGCCAGTTCGGAACAACTTTTGCGACATCGACATCGCTTCTTTCGCTCGCCTTGAATTACCGTTTTCTTCCAATTTACGAGCGCTAAAATTTTGATGAAACACTCTCGACCCATTGCCAGCCACGCCCGCCCGCTCGCGCTGCTTGTTTGTGCTGTGTCGATTTTTTTCAGTTCTGTTTCCAACAAATCTTCAGCCGCTGATCTCACGAAAGCGCCCGCGACCACGAACGTTTCCAGCCAAACTTCCGGCGAAGTGCTTGAGCTTTTAGATGGTTCTACGCTGCATGGGCGTTTGCGATCCATTGATGCCAAAACCGGCGTGAGCTGGGAATCTCCCCAGGCGAAACGACCGTTTGAAATTACGCCGGACAACATTGCGGCGATTCGTTTTTTGCATCCGGACAAATCGCCGGTGCGCCGTTCCGATCCGATCGCCCAATTTCGTTTGGCGAATGGCGACGAATTTTTCGGCAACTTGATTTCCCTGAGCGAAACCGAAGCGGAAGTGCAAACGACTTTCGGTGGAAAATTTAAAACGCCGAGGTCAACGTTGAGTTCAATCCGGTTTTTTTCCAAAGGGGCTGCGCCCATTTTCGAAGGCCCAACCGGACTGGATGGCTGGACTCTGGGAAAAGCTCAGAGCACCAACACCTGGATTTATCGCGACGGCGCGTTCATTGCGAATTCTTCCGGCACGATAGGGCGTGATTTGAATTTGCCCACCGCCAGCCGCCTCCAGTTTGACCTCGCCTGGACCGCTCCCTTCAACCTGCTCTTCTCGTTCTACACCGGCGCGTTCGATGGCTTTAATTACAATAACAGTTGCTACATGTTTTATATCACGCTCGGAAATATTTCCCTGCAACGCATCAATGCGGGCGCTGGTTCCAGCACGATGGGACGAACGGAAACGATCGGCGAAATGTTGACCAAGAAAAATGCGCATCTGGAATTTCGCGCGAACAAAGCCGACGGCACGTTGGAAATTCTCGTGGATGGACGGCTGGCGAACCGCTGGAAAGATACCGCAGGTTGGGTGGGGAGCGGTTCAGGAATTCTCTTTTACGCGCAAAACGACAGCGCAATTACCCTGAGCAATTTAAAAGTTTCCGAGTGGGACGGAAGACCGGGTGACGAGGGAACGACCAACGCACCGAGTAACGTGGATCAAATTTTTCTGGCGAACAGCGACAGTGTTTCTGGAAAACTAGCCAGCATCGCCGCCGGAACGGTGAAGTTCACATCGAGTTCTGCCGCGCTGGAAATTCCTTTGCCGCGCGTGACGCAGGTTTTGTTCAGCGGCGCGAAGACAAATTCCGCCCCGCGCAATAGTTGGGAAGTCCAGGTCGCGCTGGCGGGCGGCGGAACGATTTCATTTGATCTTGAGAACTGGGGGCCGGAAAAAATCGTGGGCCAGAATAAACACTTCGGAAAAATCTCGCTCAATTCGCCATCGGTTCGGCTGATGAAATTTAATGCCGACAAACGCAAAACGCCTCCCGGCCAACTCGGTTCGCCGGAAGACATCATCTGGGAGGCACGTGAGGAATAAACTTTCGACGTCGATGCGCGTGATTTTGCTTTTGAGCATCGCTCTGGTCGCAGCCGAATCGCTCGCGCAAGAAAATCCAACGCCGTCCACACCGAAAGTTGCCTCCAAACAAGCGCTGCTCTTTCGCAATGGCGATTTTCTGTTGGGCAATTTGGAATCGATCAGCAGCGACAAATCGGTGGTGTGGCGGCGGAGCGATGTCGCGCAACCGATGGAATTTAACGGCAGCGACATTTCGGAGATCCAATTTGCGACTGCTAAAAAACTGCCGGCCAGGGCGACGAACGCGTGCCGAATTGAATTGAGCAACGGCGATTCGATGGAAGGCGCGCTGCTCCAGTTGAACTCGGAAAAAATTATTTTGGAAACGACGTTTGCCGGCAAAATGATTTTCCCAAGAAAAGTGGTAACGGCGCTGGAACCGTTGCCGCCGGAGCGGTCGCCGATTTTCACAGGGCCAACCGGGTTGGAAGGTTGGACCATCGGCAAAGTGACGGCGATTCCCGGAGAGGCGGGCGAGTGGAAATATACGAATGGCGCGTTTTACGCCATGCAGTCGGCCTCGATTGCGCGGGAGATGAATTTGCCCGACATGGCGAGCATCAAGTTTGATTTGGCGTGGAAAGGAGCGCTGCAGGTGGCGGTGGCGATTTACACGAGTTACATGCAGCCGGTGAATTTGCAGAGCAAGGATACTGAACCGGATTTCGGCGGATTTTACAGCGTGCAAATCAACAGCTTCATGGCGGCGCTCATGCCGGTGAAAAAAAATGAGCCGCTGAAATATCTGGGACAGGTTCCGGTATCCGCATTCAATCAAAAAAATGCGGCGCACATGGAAATCCGCGCCAATAAATCACGCGCTACTGTTGCTCTTTTCGCCGACGGTGTTTTGGTGAAAGAGTGGATCGATGCCGACGGCTTTGCTGGAACGGGCACCGGAATGCGTTTCGTTCATCAAGGCGGACAAGGCGCGGTGAAGTTGAGCAATTTGCGCATCTCGGAATGGAACGGAAAAATGGAGGACATGAGCACGAACGGCCCCGTCAAAGAAGATCTCGCAAAACTTCTGAACGGCGATGCGGTTTCTGGAAAAATCGAAAGTTATGGCGATGGAAAACTGACCGTGACAATCGCAAAAACGAAACTCGACATTCCACTCGCGCGAATCAACAAGGTTCAATTTGCCGAAACCGATGGTGATGCCAAAACAGACAACACCTCGACCGTCCGCGCCTTTTTCAAAGAAACCGGCAGTGTGACCTTCCAGCTCGAACGCTGGGATGTCCAAGGTGCTGTTGGAACAAGCCCTAATTTTGGCAGCGCAAAATTCAGCCCGGATGTTTTTGAAAAGGTCGTGTTCGATCCGAAGGGGAAAAAATAATCAACGCCACACCTGGCGAAACGGCCAAGTCGGAACTCCGAAGTTATAGCAATTAACATTTACATTGGGGCATAGTCTGGCAAGGTGGAGGGCATGAAAGCCTATGCGTTGGATTTGCGGGAGCGGGTGGTGAAGTTCATAG